>NZ_PEAZ01000101.1:0-8317 GCF_002734245.1 Sphingobacterium sp. 1.A.4 | reverse complement strand
GCGCTCATCCCGTCCTGGACCGCCCTGATCACTGAACGCTTCAGCTCGGTGGTATACCGCTTTGGCCCAATGGGCTGTCGCCCGAACTTCTTCATCCAGCGGATAAGGCTCAGTTCGGACACGCCGTACTGTTCCATCAGGTCCCGGCGAGGGACCCCAAGTTCGATCTGATCCAGCATGTGGAGGATCAGACGCTTGTCGAATGGCTGCTTCTTACTGGTCCGCTCCGCGAACTCAAACTCTCTTTCTATTGTTTCCATACACTTTGTTTTTGTGTATAGCTTTTTTAGGATTGGACACCTTGAGCCTAATTTGAAACAAATATGTATATTTAAAGGAGATTAAAATAGCATGACATATTATATTATTGCAGGAGAAACTTCGGGAGATCTACACGGTGCGAATCTGATTAAGGCGCTGAAAAAAGAAGATCCTGAAGCTGAATTCCATATAGTTGGTGGCGATCAGATGCAGCAAGCATCCGGCGTTAAACCATTAATACATACCTCAGAAATGGCTTTTATGGGTTTTGTTGAAGTATTAATGAACCTAAGAAGCATTGCTCGCAACCTGAAGAAAGTAAAAGCCGACATACAGCGAGTGAATCCTGACACCCTTATCCTCATCGATTTTCCTGGTTTTAACCTGAAAGTAGCATCCTTTGCGAAAAAAATTGGCCTTAGGGTTTGTTATTATATTTCCCCTAAAATATGGGCTTGGAATCAAAAGAGAGTATACAAGATCAAGCGATTGGTCGATCATATGTTCTGTATTTTACCATTCGAGGTCAATTTTTATAAACAGTTCCACTATAAAGTGGACTATGTGGGCAACCCGCTTTTGGATGCCATTTCTAGCTATGAATTCAATCCTAATTTCAAAGAAGAGAATGGTCTTTCCGATCTGCCAATCATAGCGCTGTTACCGGGTAGCCGAAAGATGGAACTGGAGTATATTCTTCCAGAGATGGTGAAGCTTCATAATTTTTTCCCGGTCCACCAATTGGTCATTGCTGGAGCACCGAATTTTGATTATAACTATTACCAAAGTTATTTTGGCGATTACCCGATCAAGGTGGTATTCAATCAGACCTATGACCTATTGAAACATGCATCTTCCGCTGCTGTGACTTCCGGTACGGCCACCTTAGAAACTGCCCTCCTACGCGTTCCGCAGGTTGTGGTCTATAAAGCAAATCCAATCTCTGTTGCTATAGCAAGAAGGTTGGTAAAAGTGCAATTCATTTCCTTGGTCAACCTGATCAACAACTACCTCTCTGTTATCGAATTGATCCAAGAAGATTGTACAGCCATGGATATGGCCAACGAATTAGGGAAATTAATGAATAACCCGGAACATCGGGCAAGCGTGTTGGAAAACTATGATGTATTGATCGAAAAAATGGGTACTCCAGGTGCATCGGAAAAGACGGCAGCCTTAATAAAAGCGTACCTGACCGAAGAAAATTAAACTTTTTTACCAATTCCTTGTCTGTATTATATAGGAGATACAAAAATGAAATATATATTAAGTATAGGTTTGATGATGTGCAGTCTGATAGGCTTTTCTCAAACCACCGAACATATCACGAAATTAGAACTTGGAAAAAAGGAGAAGAAGACCTTTAGCAAGGGCGATTCCACTATGGTCATTAAGATCGATACCTTGATCATGAAAGATAAAGCCAGATTGGATTTCTTTGCAAAAAAAGACGTGAAATTGGAAATTGGGTATGCGGAGATCGGAAACAATGTAGTGATTACGGGAACCGATAGTAAGAATAATGCGACCAATTTTGACATTAGTTCCAACTTCCAACAATTAGGTTCTTTATTTATCATTGCTCGAGGATTTGATGCGTTCAATGGAACAAGAACTTTCCCGAATGGAAATGGTGGAAAAGTAACCCTTGCCTATAACGATAAAGGTATTGTACCACAAACCAAAGAAAAGAACAAGAAAAACTATGTATTTGTAGATGTTCAACCCGGCGGTTTAAGTGTGAATCCAAGCTCCGAGATCAGACAGATCTATTCTAGGATCGCCATGTCGCCAGGAGGATTAAGAGGATTGCCGCAGGGGCAGATCTACTCTGGATCTCCAGGTATGGAAGGAAAAGTAGAAATCAAACCCATGAATTAATGGGCCAAGCATAAGGATAATGGCGTCAACTTTTTGACGCCTTTTTTATTTTATGTAAATTTAGGATATGAAAATATTAGCATTTGCAGGCAGCAATAGTCGGCATTCCATCAATAAAAAACTGGTGACCTCGGTATCAAAATATTATAAAGATTCGGACGACCAAATTGAAATACTAGACCTCAACGATTATGAGATGCCGATCTTTTCCGTAGATCGGGAAAAAGAGGATGGTATTCCGGAGCTCGCCCATGAATTTGCGGCAAAAATCGACGCTGCGGACCTGTTATTGATTTCGCTTTCTGAAAACAACAGCAGTTATAGTGCAGCCTACAAGAACATTATGGATTGGGTATCCCGGATTAAAGGCAGAAAAGTCTTTGGCGATAAACCTGTATTCTTAATGGGTACCAGTGATGGTGCGCGCGGAGCACGATCTGTATTGGAAGCGGCCGAGAATCGGATGCCTCGCGATGGAGCCGAATTATTGGATATTTTCTCCCTCCCCACCTTTTATGAAAACTTTGAAGAAGGTAAAGGTGTTACAGATTTAGCACTGCGATCAAAATTGGAAGCAATGGTCAGAAAAACCAAAAGAACAATGAAGGATAAGTTAGCTGCTAAAAAAGATTAAACATACTGAACGATAAACAATTAAACAATACATATCATGGCAAAAAAAGTTTTATTATTAGTAGGCGATTACGTAGAAGATTATGAAGCAATGGTTCCATTTCAGGCAATGGGATCTGTAGGTATAGAAGTTGATGCTATCGCTCCTGATCGCAAGAAAGGAGATGTTGTTCCTACAGCCGTTCATGATTTTACCGGAGATCAGACCTACAAAGAATTGCGAGGGCATAATTTTGCCATCAATAAGGATTTTGATGCTGTAAATCCAGATGATTATGACGGTTTATATATTGCCGGTGGGCGCTCTGCGGAGTATATCCGTTTAAATAAACGTGTGATCGAGATTACGAAAGCATTCTTTGAAAAAGACAAACCCGTAGCAGCCATCTGCCATGGTATTCAAGTATTGACTACCGCGCAGGTATTAAAAGGCAGAACTTTGACAGCTTATGTAGCGGTGGGTCCGGACATTGAACTTGCTGGTGGTACATGGAAGAACATACCGGCAGATCAAGCCGTAGTTGATGGCAATTTAGTGACTTCTCCAGCTTGGCCAGGTCACCAAGAAATTCTGAAAGAATTCTATAAACTCTTAGGTATCACAATTAAATTATAATGACCAAACAACGAAGTATTAAAAAGATTTGGTTGTTCGCCATCCCTTTGATATTGATATTAGGATATTTCATCTATGATGCCTATTCCCAACCCAATATCAAAGAGTTGCCGGGCGATTTTGAAGAGGTCGCTTTTGTAAGGAATGAAAACAATAAAGGGGGAATCATACGTATCTACGCCGTTACGGCGGGCGATCCTTTGAACGCACAATACGATCAATGTGCCGATCTATTTCCGGTAAATGATTATGGCAGTATTACGAAGATTTACTTTTTTGATAAAAGCAAACCCTTCCCTACCAGTTTACAATTGGAAGATCCGCACTATGATGCTGAAAAATATGAAGCAATCAATATTCTCAGCAGAAGAGGCGTAAATAAATAATTAATAGATAATTAGCATAGGGCAATCTTTAATAAAGATTGCCCTATTTTTTATATTATAATTTTTATAACTAATTTTTACTTGTTAAATTTCAATAATATAAATTTTTATTTAATTTTGTTTCAACAAACAAACATTATTAACTCTATTCTTTATGAATAAACACGCTTTCCAAAAAGCTAAGAATAAATATGTTGCACCCACTATCGGCGTAATCATCCTGCAGAAAGAGCAATATTCGGCCTTGATCCAAACCAGTCATCCGATAATAAAACATCCAAAAGAAAATTCCAATCCTCAAAAAAACAATCTTTAAAAACGCTTTGTAAGGTTATTTGTTTTAAAAAAAGGCAGGTTATTTATTTAATAATTTGTTAATATTTAAGTAACTTATTCCAAACAAAGCCCTTTCATATTTGGGCTATCATGAGTATAACAGAAATGGCGAGTAAATTTATTCCAAGAGATATCAGTTGGTTAAGTTTTAATGGGCGAGTATTACAAGAAGCTGCGGATCCGGAAGTTCCTTTAGCCTTAAGAATCAAGTTCTTAGGTATCTTCTCCAATAATTTAGATGAATTCTTTCGTGTTAGGGTCGCTGCTTTAAAGCGGGCTGCAGAAATCAACAACAAAATAACCAATAGTTATTATTACGAAAGTCCGAACATCATCCTGGAAAAAATCAACGAGCTTGTTATCAAACAACAAAAGAAATTCGATAAGATTTGGCTCCAGGTGCAGAAGGAAATGGCCAAACAAAAGGTATTCATCAAAACTGCTGAACAGTTATCCCAGGCCCAATTAAAGTTTGTAAGGGAATATTTTGAAGAAGAGGTCGAAAGCAGTATCATTCCCCTTTTGTTGGATGAAACCCGACCATTACCTTACCTGCGGGACAAAAGTCTATTTCTAGGTGTGTCCATGAATAAGGAAGATTGGCAATATGAAACCAAGTTTGCGATTATTGAATTGCCCTCAAGGCAATTAGGAAGATTCGTGATCCTGCCATCCCCTAAAGGCCAGACCCATATTATACTCATTGAAGATGTGGTAAAGGTAAATCTCCCTTATATTTTCTCCTATTTCGGTTTCGATCATTTTGAAGCCAACACGTTCAAAATCACGAAAGATGCGGAATTTGACCTGGACAATGATGTCAATACCACCTTGGTAGAAAAGATAAGCAAAGGAATAAAGAACCGTAGGAAAGGAAAACCGACGAGGTTTGTGTTCGATCAGGATATGGACCAGAAACTACTGGAGTTTTTGATTCGAAAATTGAGTCTCAGCAAAAGAGACAGTATCATCCCTGGCCAGAAGATCCATAATTTCAAACATTTCATGGATTTTCCGAATGTCTTTAAATCGTATGAAAAGCCAATAGAAAGAACCTCCTTTGAGCATCCTGAATTTACAGGAAAGGAAAGGGTTACAGACATCATCCTTAAGAAGGATGTACTTCTCTCCTTCCCATACCATGAATTCCGTCCGATGATCGATCTTATACGTGAAGCGGCGATGGATCCTGATGTGAAAACAATCAAGATTACCATCTATCGAATGGCATCTAATTCCAAGATTGCGAATGCTTTGGTCAATGCCGCACGAAATGGCAAAGAAGTTACGGTGATGTTGGAATTAAGGGCTAGATTTGATGAGGAACAGAACCTGGAATGGAAGGAACGTTTTGAAATGGAAGGTGTTAAAGTATTGGTGGGACTTCCGAACAAAAAAATCCATGCTAAGTTATGTATCATCAAGAAAAGGTTTCAGAACAAAACGGTACAATATGGATTCGTGAGCACCGGAAACATCAATGAAAAGACGGCAAAGCTTTATGGTGATTATTGCTTAATGACGAGCAATAAAGGCGTCATGGCAGATATCAATAAAATATTCAATACCCTTCAGAAACCGAAGGTTCCATTGGAACAGACGATAAAGAACAACAAGAACCTGATGGTCTGTCCTACGGATATGCGGATCCAATTGATTGACCTTATAGAAAAGGAAATCGTCGAGGCTAAGGCTGGGAGAAAATCACATATCATCATCAAAATCAACTCTTTAAGTGATAAGGAGTGTATTAAAAAACTATACGATGCAGCAACGGCTGGCGTAAAGATCGACCTGATCGTTAGAGGGATTTATTGTGCGGTCAATCAGAAAAAATTTATAGAGCCAATACACGCGATCAGCATTGTGGATGAGTACCTGGAACATGCTCGTGTATTTTATTTTTACCATGCGGGTAAGGAACTAACCTATATATCTTCAGCAGATCTCATGACCCGAAACCTGGACCATCGAATCGAGGCAGCTGTTAAAATCCACTCCAAGAAATTAAAGCTTGAACTCAAGGATATGTTGGAGATCCAGTTAAAGGATAATGTAAAGGCAAGGAACCTGAACAAGAAACAGGACAATGAATATGTGAGCAATGATAATTTGCCATTCCGCTCGCAGATAGAGATTTACAAATACCTTGTTGAAAAGAAAATGGCCGTAGAGGAGGAAGGTCAAGAATCTTAGGTATTTTTATTTTGCTAATATTTTTAGTATTTTAGTAAAAATATTGGGCAAATGGAAAAATCATTTATCAACGGAAGAGGCGCGCAGGAGAATGTACATAATGTGTTTTTCAAAGAATCGTATGTTCAGGAGCATGTGGAAGGAATTGATGATTGGGAGCAGGATAAACCAAAAACAAACTTTAGCATTGTCCATCCAAAAAGTATAGTCAATAAAGTCGAAAGCCCTGATGTGGGTATGGAATACTCCCTCAATCCATATCAGGGATGCGAACATGGTTGTATCTATTGTTACGCCCGTAATTCCCATCAATATTGGGGCCTTAGTGCAGGTTTGGACTTTGAAACAAAGATCCTGGTTAAAGCCAATGCTCCGAAATTATTCCGCGAATTTTTGCAGAAAAAATCTTGGGATGGTAAAGTTATTTCGCTGTCGGGCAATACCGATTGTTATCAACCACTGGAAAGGAAATTTAAACTGACCAGGTCCATTCTAAAAATTGCACAAGAATTTGGTCAACCTATCAGCATCATCAGTAAAAACAGTTTGGTACTACGAGATGCAGATATCTTATCGGAAATGGCAAAAAAGAATCAATGTGCTGTTTTCATCTCCATCAATTCCCTGACCGAATCTACCCGGCAACTGTTGGAACCTCGCACCGTAACAGCAAAACAGCGTTTAAAAGTATTGGAGAATTTAAGTGCGCAAGGTATTCCTGTGGGCATCATGTGTGCACCCGTAATTCCTGGATTAACAGATCATGAGATTCCGAACATTTTGAAAAATGCAGCAGATGCAGGGGCTAAATGGGCAGGCTATACTAATGTGAGGTTAAATGGCGAAATAGGAAAGATTTTCGAGAATTGGCTTTTCCAAGCTTATCCAGATCGGGCCAATAAGATCTGGCATAGTATTCAAAGTTGCCATCATGGAAAGGTGAATGATAGTGAATTTGGGAACCGAATGAAAGGAACCGGGAAATTAGCGGAAATCATAAAGGACACTTTTAAGATGCATAGTAAAAGAAATAAATTAAATGAAAGTATACTTGAATTAGATTCTTCGAATTTTCGTAATCGCATTGATAATCAGCTTAATCTATTCAATTTTTAAAGGTTTAAACATGAATAATTTAATGTTAAGTAATGTTAAATTAACATTGTAACAGGTATGTTGCACACATAGTGGCACTTTTCTTGGTTAATAGTTTGAGAGTTTTACAAAACACGAATAACTATTTAAACAAAAAATTATTGTACTATGAAAACAACATGGAAATTACTCAGTCTACTATTTGTCGCATTATTAACATTTTCAGCTTGTTCTAAAGATGATGATCCTGCAGATAATGACTTTTTTGTAGATAATTACAAAGGAACGACAAGTTATGTGAACACGAATGGTGATGATGATGTAGAAAGCGGACAAGGAACAGTTTTTGTAACCAAAGTTGGAGATACTTATAACTTCGGTTTTGACAGAAATATTCCTAACATCAATGGAATTAAAATGGAAAAAGGAGATAATAATGTAATTTTCTTCAATTCAGATGCTTTGGGATCCATCAAAATCGATCAAGATGATTTAACCATTCTTTACCATACTGATGGTAAAACTTGGACAGCAAACTGTAAAAGAGACTAAAAAACTGTAAAAGAAAATATTCGAAATACAGATTAATTTAAAAAAAGGCTTTCAATAAATTAGAGGGCACTGAAAAAGTCTCAACTTTTTAATGAGATTTAAAGAAATGACTGAGTACAAGATTTATCTTACTCGGTCATTTTTGTTCTAAGGATTTCTGAAAATTTGTTTTTTAATGGTTTTATTGAAGGTTTAATCGACCATGAGTGGCTATTTAGGCTTTCAGAATCTCAAATCCATTGATTTTGAGGTAATATTCCTCCTTTTTAGATCAATTTCAGGATTCTTTTCAAGTTTACCGTGAAGATGGCCATTGCACCCTGCATTTCCATATTTTGGATGCCATAGGAATCTGCTCTTC
>NZ_PEAZ01000100.1:0-8645 GCF_002734245.1 Sphingobacterium sp. 1.A.4 | reverse complement strand
GATACTATAATAGGTGATGCTGCATATTCTGGAAAGGACAACCTTCAACTGGCAAAAGAACAGAACATTGATATCATCGCTAAATTGAATCCAGCAGTTAGCCAGGGATGCAGGAAAGAGGGAGAACACTTCCACTTTAACAAGGACGCAGGGATGTTTGTCTGTCCAGCAGGCCATTTGGCTATCAGAAAAGTTCGGGGAGGAAAAAAGAACGGAGTGAGCAATCAAGTTGATAGCTATTTCTTTAATGTAGAGAAGTGTAAGGTTTGCCCACTTAGAGAAGGATGTTACAAGGAAGGGGCTAGAACCAAGTCCTATTCCATCTCCATAAAAACCGATCTTTACAAAGATCAGATGGCTTTTCAAGAATCAGATTATTATCGGAGAAAGTCCAGGGAAAGATATAAAATCGAGGCCAAGAACAGCGAGCTCAAGAATGTCCATGGATATGGCAGGGCTGATTCCTATGGTATCCAAAACATGGAAATGCAGGGTGCAATGGCCATCTTTACGGTAAACTTGAAAAGAATCCTGAAATTGATCTAAAAAGGAAAGGTATTACCTCAAAAACAGGGCAATTGGGATACTAAAATCTCAAACAGCAAGCCTAGTCGGCTAAACCTTCAATAAGGCCATTAAAAAACACACTTTCAGAAATCCTTTAAACAAAAATGACCGAGTAAGGTAAATCCTGTACTCAGTCAGTTCTTTAAATCTCATTAAAAAGTTGAGACTTTTTCAGTGCCCTCGAGATTTCTAAGGATTTTTTCTTTAAACACAAGACTTCTTATTGCATATCAAACAAATGTTTTTCTGCATGGTAGGAAGAACGAACCAATGGTCCTGATTCTACATACTTGAATCCCATTTTTAAACCAATTTCTTTATATTTTTCAAATTGTTGCGGAGTAACCCATTCCACAACTGGATGATGTGCTTTGGTAGGCTGTAGGTACTGCCCAATGGTCAGGATATGAACCCCAGCATCATATAGATCTTGCATGGTTTCAACAACATCCTCTTCCGTTTCACCAAATCCCAACATAATTCCTGATTTCGTACGTAAGCCTGCTGCCGAAATACGCTTCAAACATTCCAAAGAACGATCATACTTCGCTTGAATACGAACTTCTCTGGTCAATCGACGAACGGTTTCAATATTATGGGAAACCACTTCTGGACGAACTTCCAAAAGACGCTCTAAATTATCCCATTGCCCTTTAAAGTCTGGAATCAATGTTTCCAATGTAGTTTCTGGACTTTCGCGGCGGATCGCATTAATGGTTTCTGCCCAGATGGTAGAACCGCCATCTTTTAAATCATCCCTATCTACAGAGGTAATCACACAGTGTTTTACCTGCATTAATTTTACCGAATTGGCCACCCTATTCGGTTCATCCGTATCCACTGCTAATGGTCTTCCTGTTGCTACTGCACAGAATGAACAGGAACGCGTACAGATATTACCCAATATCATAAAGGTAGCTGTTCCAGCTCCCCAACATTCTCCCATGTTCGGGCAGTTTCCACTTTCGCAAATGGTATGCAATTTATGCTCATCAACCAAACCGCGTACATGACGGTACTCCTTACCTACCGGTAATTTAACCCTTAACCAATCTGGTTTACGTTGCGTCTGATTTGCTGGAATGACAGGTAATTGAATCATGCTACAAATGTAAGCATATTTCTAAGATTTAAAATAAAGGTTATGTTTGCTTAATATCATAAATCTGCCGACCAAACAATTATGCGAAGGATGTGTTAAAATTTTAAGATATTTGCAGAAGAACAAACCCCTTATTAATAATATGAAGACCAAATTGTTCCACCTATTGGTACTGTTATTAATTTCCAACCTGTCCCTATTTGCTCAGGACAAGGAAATTTCCCTTATCCCTAGACCCTCCAAAATGATTGTCATGGATGGGAAATTAAGTTTGGACCAGAATTTTCCATTATATTATACTGAGGAATTTGCGGCTGTCATCGATCTGCTCTATGAAATTCCATCGCTTAAAATAAACAACAATGAGCTGGTCAAAAAAATAAGGAAACAGCATCAACTTGGCGTTCGTTTGTTCAAAGCCCAAGACCGAGATAAGATAGATCCAAATGGATATAGTTTAGAAATAGATGATTCGGGTATTCTATTGAAGGCCCATCAGGCATCAGGGATGATTTCTGGGATCTATACATTGGTTCAATTGAATCTACTGGAAGGTCCGCATGCTTTATCCCATATCCAAATCCAGGACAAGCCACGATTCGGATACCGCGGATTACACATGGATGTTTCCAGACATTTTGTGCCTTTGAGCTTTATTAAAAAATATATCGACTTAATGGCTTTATATAAACTGAATAACTTCCATTGGCATCTTACCGATGCTGCAGGATGGCGATTGGAAATCAAAAAATACCCAGAACTGACTTCCAAAGCAGCTTGGCGATCGCATACTCTATGGAAGGAATGGTGGAATAATGGCCGACAATATGTAGAACAAGGAAATCCCAATGCCTATGGAGGTTATTATACCCAGGAACAGGCAAGGGAAATCGTTAATTATGCCAGCAAGCGAGGAATCAACATCATTCCTGAAATAGAATTTCCAGGTCATTCCGAAGAGGTTCTTGCAGTTTATCCAGAACTATCCTGCACAGGAAAACCCTATACCCAAGGAGAATTCTGTCTGGGCAATGAAGACAGTTATCAATTTATGAGAAATGTACTGGATGAGGTGGTCAATATCTTTCCGTCTTCCTATATCCATATTGGGGGTGATGAAGCCGATAAGAAACATTGGAAAAGTTGTCCAAAATGCCAGGAGCTCATGAAAAAAGAAGGTTTAAAAACCGAAGAGGAACTTCAGAGTTATGCGATAAAGAAAATCGGGGAACACCTGCATACTAAAGGAAGAAAAATGATCGGATGGGATGAAATTCTACAAGGTGGTTTGCCTCCTGGATCAACTGTTATGAGTTGGCGTGGAGAGGATGGCGGCATTAAAGCGGCCACTGCAGGTCAAGATGTGATCATGACACCAGGTGCTTATCTCTATTTTGACAGTTATCAATCCGATCCAAGAACCCAACCGGAAGCTATTGGTGGATACCTTCCTATTGAAAAAGTCTATAGTTATAACCCCGTTCCGGCTAAATTGCCCGAGGATAAAAAGAAACATATATTAGGTGCCCAAGCCAATCTTTGGGCAGAATACATCCCTACTTACCAGCATTTGGAATACATGGCCTTTCCTCGCATTTTAGCCTTGGCAGAAATGGTCTGGACCGAGCAGGCAGATCGTAAATGGGAAGATTTCAACAAACGCTTACAACAACATTATAAGATTCTTCAGGAGAAGGATGTTAATTATTACAGACCTTCTTTTTCCGTTTCCTCAAAGGTGAACTTTGATTCTTTAGCTTTGAAAAACACCGTGAGCCTTAGCTCGGAACAATACACCCCCTATATTCGCTACACAGTAGATGGTACAGAACCTAAAAGCAGTTCTACCCTCTACAACCTTCCTATCGAACTTTCAAAATCTGCAGTAATTAAAGCTGCCTCCTTTTTAGATTCTACACGGGTTAGTTCCGTGGAGACAGTAGAATTGGATGTGCATAAAGCCATTGGAAAAGATGTTATCTACAAAACCAAATGGGAAGGTTATCCTGCTCAAGGAGCTAAAACCTTAACTAATGGAATCAAAGGTACTTTAACCTATAGTGATGGGCAATGGCAAGGCTTTACGAAAGGCTTTGATGCCATTGTAGATTTTGAACGTCGAGAGGAAATCAAATCAGTGGCAGTTAATTTCATGCAGATCCCTGGTCCTGGTGTATATTTTCCTGGCGAATTCAAGGTCCTTGTTTCTGATAATGGTAAAAATTATAGAGAAATTGGGACCATAAAAAACCAAGTGGGCACAAAAGATCCAACCTTGAAATTCCAGAAATTCGAAATAAAATTGGAAAAACCGATCATGACGCGATTTGTACAAGTTGTGGCGAGCAATCCTATGAAAGGATATCTTTTTGCTGATGAGATTGTGATATATTAATTCATGAAATTATTCATCGTTTTTAAAAATAATAATGTAACTTTGCACTCCGACAAAGCAGTCGGAAATCACCTCTCATTTAAGGCAAAATCTGTCTGCAACAGTCCACAGTATTTTTGTATTTAACTTTGAAATAGAAAATAATGCCTAGAAACACCTCCATTAATTCGGTATTAATCATTGGATCTGGACCTATTGTGATTGGTCAAGCCTGTGAATTTGACTACTCTGGATCACAAGCTGCCCTTTCCTTAAAAGAAGAAGGTATCTCTGTATCCATCATCAACTCAAACCCGGCTACCATCATGACTGACAATGTCGTAGCTGACCATGTTTACTTACTTCCATTGACCGTTGAAAGTATTGAGCAGATCCTTCAAGAACGTCAAATCGATGCTGTATTACCTACCATGGGTGGACAGACCGCTTTGAACCTTTGTATTGAAGCATCAAACCGTGGTATTTGGGATAAATACAATGTCAAAGTAATCGGTGTTGATGTTGCTGCGATCGAAAAAACGGAGAACCGTGAAGAATTCCGTCAGTTAATGATCGATATCGGCGTTGGGGTAGCAACCTCTAAAATTGCAAACTCATTCTTAGAAGGTAAGGAAGCGGCTCAGATCATTGGATTTCCATTGGTAATCCGTCCTTCATATACCTTGGCAGGAACCGGAGGTGGTTTTGTGCACAAAAAAGAAGATTTTGATGCGGCATTGAATCGTGGTCTGCACGCTTCACCAACACATGAGGTATTGGTAGAACAAGCAGTTTTAGGATGGAAAGAATTTGAGTTGGAGCTTCTACGTGATACCAACGACAATGTGATCATCATCTGTACCATTGAAAACTTTGATCCTATGGGTATCCACACCGGTGACTCCATTACTGTTGCACCAGGTATGACCCTTTCGGATAAATGTTACCAAGACATGCGTAATCAGGCAATCAAGATGATGCGTTCTATTGGTAATTTCGCAGGTGGCTGTAACGTTCAATTCTCGGTGAATCCAGAGAATGAAGAAATCATCGCTATCGAGATCAATCCTCGTGTATCCCGTTCTTCAGCGTTAGCATCTAAAGCAACTGGCTATCCAATTGCTAAGATTGCTGCCAAATTAGCGATCGGTTATAACCTGGATGAATTACAGAATCAAATTACAAAAACAACTTCAGCATATTTCGAACCAACATTGGACTATGTAATTGTGAAAGTTCCTCGTTTCAACTTTGATAAATTCAAAGGTGCAAACAAAGAATTGGGATTACAGATGAAAGCCGTTGGTGAGGTGATGTCCATCGGACGTACTTTCATCGAAGCGCTTCAAAAAGCTGCGCAGTCTTTGGAAACTGGCCGCGCAGGATTAGGTGCGGATGGACGTCAATCCAGAAACCTGGAAGAGATCATGCACAGCTTGGAGCATCCAAGTGCTGACCGTTTGTTCCACATCAAAGATGCTTTTGAGTTGGGAGTTCCTTTGGAATCCATCCGTAAAGCAACATTGATCGACAAATGGTTCTTGGTACAGATCCAAGAGCTGGTTCAATTGGAAGGCGAATTACGCAGGTATCAATTGAGCAATATCCCGCGTGACTTCTTCATGACCTTGAAACAAAAAGGTTATTCCGATTACCAAATCGCTTGGTTATTAGGAAACACAACCGAGGATGAGGTTTATGCTCGTCGTAAAGAACTAGGTATCAACCGTGTTTATAAAATGGTAGATACTTGTGCGGCAGAATTCCCTGCACATACACCTTACTACTATTCTACCTTCGAAGATGAGAACGAATCTGTAGTTTCTGATCGTAAAAAAATCATCGTATTGGGTTCTGGCCCTAACCGTATCGGACAAGGTATCGAATTTGATTATTCTTGTGTACACGGGTTATTGGCTGCTAAAGAATGTGGTTATGAGGCCATCATGGTGAACTGTAACCCTGAGACGGTATCAACAGATTTCAACATGGCTGACAAGTTATATTTCGAGCCTGTTTTCTGGGAACATGTACGTGAAATCATCGAATTGGAAAAACCAGAAGGGGTTATCGTACAGTTGGGTGGTCAAACAGCCTTGAAGATGGCGGAACGCTTAGAAGCATTGGGTGTTAAAATCATCGGTACTTCCTTCGCGAACATGGACTTGGCGGAAGACCGCGGAAGTTTCTCCGACCTATTGAAAGAATTAGATATTCCTTATCCTAAATATGGTGTGGCTACTTCAGCTGAAGAAGCGATCAAAGTAGCAAACGAAGTTGGCTATCCAGTCTTGGTTCGTCCATCTTACGTATTAGGCGGACAAGGGATGAGTATTGTGATCAATGATGAGGACTTGGAAAAAGCGGTAGTGAACCTATTGAAAAACCTTCCGGGTAACCATATCCTGATCGACCATTTCTTGGACAGAGCGGAAGAGGCAGAATCGGATTCTATCTGTGACGGAGAAGATGTACACATCATCGGTATGATGGAGCATATTGAACCAGCGGGTATTCACTCAGGTGACTCTTCAGCGGTGTTACCTCCATTCAGCCTTTCTGAAAATGTGCAGCAAAAAATGGAAGAATACTCCATCAAATTGGCCAAAGCATTAAATGTATTGGGATTATTGAACATCCAATTCGCGATCAAAGATGAGAATGTATATGTGATCGAGGCAAACCCAAGAGCATCCCGTACGGTTCCATTCATCGCCAAAGCATACGATGTTCCTTACATCAATATCGCAACGAAAGTGATGTTGGGCGAGAATAAACTGAAAGACTTTACTATTGTTCGTAAGTTGGAAGGTTATGCAATCAAAGAGCCTGTGTTCTCTTTCTCAAAATTCCCTGAGGTAGATAAACAATTAGGCCCTGAGATGAAATCTACTGGTGAGGCAATCCGTTTCATCAAGGACTTGAACGATCCACATTTCAGAGAATTATATTCTAAAAAATCTATGTTCTTGAACGCACAATAATTTTGTGATATCAAGGATTAATAAAATAATAAGAAGGTGTCTAAAAAGGCACCTTCTTCTGTTTTATAGCTTTCTGGAGCTCCATTATAATTTCATGAGCAATATTAGGCTGCAAGTCGATGTTTTATACTTTTCAGCATGTTGATGGCTTGATTTATCGCAAATAGGGAGTTTTTGCCACCTGGTTTACCGATAAAAGCTTTGTCTTTCCACTTTTTTGCCCATTTTCTGAGGTTATGGGCAATGGCCATCAAACCGAATTCCACAGCGACCTTCTCCAGTCCTTTCATTGTGAACCGGGTAAACCTGTTGTTGCTTTTCATCTGACCGAAAACAGCTTCCACTTCTATGGGTCGCTTGCTCCGATGGTACATTCCCTCTTCCGATAGCAGTCTTTCCCGGGCTTTATCCTTGAGCTTATTGAGCCTGTGGTTCACTTCAATGAGCCGATCGCCTGTAGCTTTATGGCACCCACTSCGCATCGGGCAGCCTTCGCATCGCCGAGCCTKGTAACAGCTGACCCGGGCAGTGTATCCGTTGGCACTGACTCTGGTTGCATGACCGATAAAGCTGAGCTTCTGTCCGGCCGGACATACATAATAGTCATCCTGCTGGTTGTAATATAGGTTCTGTACCGAGAAAGGATCCTGTTTATGCTTGCGCTTCTGTTCCATATGGAAGTAATTGTACTTCACAAAAGCGGTTATACCCTGTCCTTCCATCAGCTCGTAGTTCTGCTCGCTACCATATCCGGCATCTGCGACGATGGATTCACTCTGTTTTCCGTAATGGGACTCAAAGCCTTCCAGGTGTTCGGGCAGGGTTGTGGTATCTRCGGCCGTTTGATGGATGCTATAATGGGTGATGAACTGSTCTTCGGTGCTGATCTGGGTATTGTAGGCCGGTTTAAGCTGGCCATTTTTCATGTGGTCCTCTTTCATCCGCATAAACACGGCATCGGTATCGGTCTTGCTATAACTGTTGCGATCTCCCAGTACTTCCAGTTGCTCCTCATATTTCTCTAGTCGGGGCAGATAGTCGTCTTCAAGCTTCCTCAGCTGCCTATCGGTGGATCTATCCACTCCTTTGAGCTTGGCATTGATCGCTCTGATCTTTTCCTTCAGCTGGGCACTATCGATGGCCTTGCTGACTTGCTGATCCCCTAATGAAGATTGGTCCTGGCTGATCTGTGCATCGATATCCGAAAGGACCGAAGCGATGTTCGCCTCCAGCTTTATCTTGTTCTTCTCGATCGATCTCTTCCAAACGAAGGTATAGCGACCGGCGGCCGATTCGATCTTGGTACCATCTACATACTGGACTTTCAGGCTGACATACTCCATTTCATGCAGCATCCGAACGATACTGGCAAACAGCTCCTGTATCTGTTCCTTAAGACGCTTTCCCCTGAAATAATTGATCGTACGGTAATCCGGTGTACTGTTGCCCGAAAGCCACATGAAATGGATGTTCTCGTGCAGGGCGCGCTCGATCTTGCGGCAAGAATAGATATTGCTCAGATACGCGTAGAACAGTACCTTAATGAGCATCCTGGGATGGAAACTGGTCGTTCCCCCTCCTTTATACTGACGGATGATATGTTCCAGATCCAACTGGT
>NZ_PEAZ01000099.1:0-9421 GCF_002734245.1 Sphingobacterium sp. 1.A.4 | reverse complement strand
TTGAACATCTTGATGGGGCTCTCTGCTGTACGCCCATTGGTCTGGCAATACTTCTCCAAAAGTTCCTCATGTATAAAACTGAAATCGATAAGATCGTTGATTTTGCGAAGTAGATTGTCTTTTGGAACAATGATATCGTACAATCCCGAATAGGAACTGAACTGAATTTTTTGTTGGGTAGAAAGCATCCTGATATCCGTTAAAGCCTACTTTAAGATACGAAAAAAGGAGCAGAAAACTGTTGTTTTCCACTCCTTTTTTTAGCCCATTCTAAAAGGGGACTTTTTCAGTGCCCTCATTTAATTCGACTGCCTTTTCCTTATATCTGGTAGGAATTATACTTCCAACAATAAACGAGCTGGATCTTCCAACAATTGTTTAACACGTACCAAGAAGCTTACCGACTCACGACCGTCGATGATACGGTGGTCATAAGAAAGTGCAATGTACATCATCGGACGGATTACCACTTGACCATTCTCTGCGATAGGGCGTTGAATAATGTTGTGCATACCTAAAATAGCTGATTGAGGTGCATTGATGATAGGTGTTGACATCATGGATCCGAATACACCACCATTGGTAATGGTAAATGTACCACCGGTCATTTCGTCGATTGTTAATTTATTGTCGCGTGCTTTTCCAGCCAATTCAGCAATTGCTTTTTCAATTTGGTGAAGAGACATCGCATCTGCATTTCTGATCACTGGTACTACCAATCCTTTTGGTGCAGAAACAGCGATGGAAACATCAGCGAAATCAGAATAAACGATTTCATTTTCATCGATACGAGCATTTACTGCAGGCCATTCTTTCAAGGCAGTTGTTACCGCTTTAGTGAAGAAAGACATGAATCCTAGTCCGATACCGTGTTTCTCTTTGAAAGAGTCTTTGTATTTCGCTCTTAGATCCATGATCGGCTGCATGTTCACTTCGTTGAACGTAGTCAACATAGCCGTTTCGTTCTTCACCGCTACCAAACGCTTAGCGATGGTTTTACGCAATGAACTCATTTTTTCACGACGTTCAACACGTTCGCCAGCTACAGCAGGAGCTGCAGGTTTTGCAGCGGCAGGTGCAGCAGCAGGTTTTGATTCTGCTTTTGGTGCAGATGCTTGAGCTTTTTCAGCATCTTCTTTGGTGATTCTTCCATCTTTACCAGTTCCCTTGATGCTGGAAGGATCGATACCTTTTTCCCTAAGGATTTTTGCAGCAGCAGGAGATGCGGTGCCAGCAGCATAGCTATCTGGGTTTTCATCATCCGATGCAGCAGTTTCGCCTTTTGCAGGTGCAGCAGCTTCTTCCTTCGCTGGAGCGGCTTCTGATTTCTCAGATCCACCAGCAGCAGGAGCATCGCCTTCTTCAATGGTACATACAACAGCTCCGATCTCTAAGGTATCACCCTCTTGTGCGATGATACGTAGGATACCAGCTTTCTCTGCCGGTAATTCAAACGTTGCTTTGTCTGATTCCAATTCGGCAATATTCTCGTCCATTTCAACGTAATCGCCATCTTGTTTTAGCCATTGGGCCAAGGTTACCTCGGTGATTGATTCGCCTACCGAAGGCACTTTGATTTCTAAGCTCATATAATTCTTTTTTAAAACCGTCCGTTACATATTCCTTATATATAACGGACGGTCTAACATTTTGTTTATTCGAATGATTTGTTAATTATTGCTTCTTGTTGTGCTACGTGTTTTTTCATGTAACCTGTAGCTGGGCTACCGCTTGCTGTACGTGCGATATAATCCGTGAATTCAATATCCGTTCTGCGTAAGGTACGGCAGTAATATGGCCAAGCACCCATGTTCTCATTTTCCTCCTGAACCCAGATAAATTCTTTGGCATTTTTATAGCGCTTATGGATCGCTTGCAATTGCTCCACTGGTGCTGGATAAATTTGT
This sequence comes from Sphingobacterium sp. 1.A.4, assembly GCF_002734245.1. NCBI lineage: Bacteria > Pseudomonadati > Bacteroidota > Sphingobacteriia > Sphingobacteriales > Sphingobacteriaceae > Sphingobacterium > Sphingobacterium sp. 1.A.4. Next base: position 7,514 of record NZ_PEAZ01000099.1, on the reverse strand, counting down.
TCTATCCTTACGATCGCTACATCCGTACGTTTATCGGCCTGTTGTTTTTCCAATAGATCGTAATATATCTTTCCGGAACAGAACAACACACGTTTTACCGTAGTTGGTTTTGCGTAGCTATCATCGATTACCTCTTGGAAATTCTCTTTCGTAAAGTCTGTTAATTTAGAAACCACTTTCGGGTGGCGCAACAAACTCTTCGGTGTAAATACGACCAATGGTTTACGGAAGTTACGAACTAATTGACGGCGCAATAAGTGGAAGTAGTTTGCTGGTGTGGTACAATTGGCAATGATCATATTGTCGTTTGCACATAATTCCAAGAAACGCTCAATACGTCCTGAAGAGTGTTCTGGACCTTGACCTTCCATACCATGAGGCAACATCATCACCAATCCGTTCGAACGCTTCCATTTGGTTTCAGCGCTGGAAAGGTACTGGTCTACGATGATTTGTGCACCATTGTAGAAGTCTCCGAATTGGGCTTCCCAAATGGTCAGGGCTTGCGGATTAGCCAAAGCATAGCCATATTCAAAACCTAAGACCGCATACTCGGAAAGTAGGGAGTTGTAGATATTGAAACGTTCACCACCATTTACATTTGCCAATGGGATGTATTTTTCTTCTGAATCTTCTAGGGTTAATACGGCATGGCGATGCGAGAAAGTACCACGTTGAACATCCTGTCCGGAGATACGAACGCGTTTTCCTTCATCCAATAAAGTAGCATAAGCCATTAACTCGCCCATTGCCCAATCGTAACTGTCATTCTTGATCATGGCAGCACGGTCTTCGAACAATTTCGAAATCTTACGGAAAAACTTCTTGTCTTTTGGAAGGGAAGTGATCTCACCAGCCAATTTCAAGAATTCCTTGTCAGATACCTTGGTGTCAACCGTGGTATGAATCTCTGCTTTTTTACCGGCATGTAATCCTTTCCAAGCACCACCAAACATAGGAATCTCTTCTTCCAGGTTCTCTACTTTTTTGGCAGCATCCAATTGCTCCTGCAGATAATCCTTGAATTCTTTTTCAATCGCTTTGGAGTACTCCGTATCCACCGATTTCTCGTCGATTAATTTTTTAGCATAAACCTCTTTCGGGTTCGGATGCTTTTCAATGGCCTTGTACAATAATGGCTGCGTGAATTTAGGTTCATCAGCCTCATTATGGCCATAACGACGGTAACATAATAGATCGATGTAAACATCGGTTTTATATTTTTGACGGTATTCTACCGCAAGATTAATCGCATAAACTACTGCTTCTACATCATCACCATTCACATGGAATACAGGTGAGGAAGAGATTTTTGCTACGTCTGTACAATAGGTACCAGAACGTGCATCTTTATAGTTGGTTGTAAAACCAACTTGGTTGTTGATCACGATATGAATGGTACCACCAGTGCGGTAACCTTCAAGCTTCGACATCTGTGTAACTTCGTATACCACCCCTTGACCAGCGATAGCTGCATCACCATGGATTAAGATCGGTGCAATCTTAGAAGAATCACCATCGTATTTCATATCGATCTTAGAACGTGTAATACCTTCAACGATCGGATCTACAGTTTCTAGGTGAGAAGGGTTTGGTGCTAAAGATAAATGAATGTGTTTTCCATCTTCAGTGGTAACATCCGAAGAATAACCTAAGTGGTACTTCACATCACCACCAAATTGTAATTCCGGATCTTCTTCCGCATACATCTTACCTTCAAATTCGGAGAAGATGGTTTTGTATGGTTTACCCATGATGTTGGAAAGCACGTTCAAACGACCACGGTGAGCCATTCCGATCATGAATTCCTGAATACCCAAGCTTGCTCCAGTTTCGATCACCGAATCCAATGCCGGAATCAAACTTTCTGCACCCTCTAGGGAGAAACGTTTTTGACCTAAGAATTTAGTACCTAAAAAGCTTTCAAAAACGACAGCACGGTTCAATTTCTTGAAGATGCGTTTTTTCTGATCGATGGAATAATTGGGTTTATTTCTATCCGCTTCCATACGGTCTTGCAACCATTTGATCTTTTCAGGGTTACGGATATATTTAAATTCCGCACCGATAGATTCACAATAGGTATCTTCGATCAATTGGCGGATATCACGTAGTTTCGCAGGACCTAAGCCTACCTCTACACCAGCGTTGAACACCGTGTCCATATCAGACTCGGAAAGACCAAAGGTCTCTAACTCTTTGCCAGGGTAGTATTTACGACGCTCGCGTACAGGGTTTGTGTGGGTGAAAAGGTGTCCACGGTCTCTGTAACCATGGATCATGTTCAATACGTCAATTTCTTTTAACGCGTGTTCTGAAACATTATCAGCTGCAACAGTGCCTGGGTCTGCACCTTTTCCGAAATCAAATCCTTCGAAAAATTTCTGCCAACCGAAGTCTACGGAGTTCGGGTCTGCTTTGTACGATTGATATAACCCGTCGATGTAACTCGAATCGGCATTACTCAAATATGTCATATTGTCCATGCTGGATACGTAAGATAAAATTTTGCCAAATTTAGCAATAATAATATAAGTTTACAGCCTAATATTAGGCTAGTTTTAATAATTTACAACTTTTTTCCGAAACTCGGTCCAGTCCTGGGAAACATTTTCCTTGGCACTGGTTCCTACGGAAGCCATATGCGACCAGAACCCATACGTGGTAGCTGGCGCATAGTCCAATAGGTATTCCTCAAAAAATGCGGCACCTATTAACCAGTTGGAGGAGACATTCTGCGTAAAATACCTCGCTAACATTCTTCTCACTGCGTAGGTTATATTTCCTTCTTCCTTCAGTTTTGCAATTCCTTCATCCACCGCTTGGTCACCTGTGGTTCCCGATTTCCATTGTTCCAGTTTGTCTTTATCTAAAAAGGAACTCGGTTTTTCCGATTGACTGCCTTTCAATTTGAAGAATACATTGGGATATTTCTTCAACATGAAGCGGAAATAATCCCGCCATAAAAGTGTCGTCATCAAACGGTCGTACCGGCGTTTGTTCTGGATGAGGTTGGAGTTGCGCATCTGATCGTAGATGTAGATCGGCGACAGGGCACCAACGGCTATATAAGGTGAAATTTCGGTGTAATTCGCTAAGGATTGAAAAGTTGGATCCAACAGCTGCTGGAGTTTTTCCATGGCGTGGGTTTCGCCTGCCGGAATCAGCTGGTCGATCTCTTCAACAGTTGTGCTGTAGCCCAGTTCTTCTAAAGAAGGTAACTTGGTAGCCTCCAGATGAGTCGGAGACGGGATGGCTCTAGGTTCGTCAAATGGCTTGCGAACACTGCTTTCCCGTTCTATTTTTTTTCTGAAAATATTGAATTTATCAGGTATATCTTTGATAGGGAAGGGTAGGTCTTCCTTATGGTATAAGGTGTGGCCAATAAAGTGCCTCAGGTTTATTTTTTGTTCCCATAACGCTGCTTCTACCATTTCGGAGATCTGTGTTTCCCGAGTGGCTACTTCACGGTGATGGTACACCTCCGAAACCTCATATTTAGCACATAACTTGGGGATAATCTCTTCCGGATAACCCACGAAGGTCATCAGATCACTCTGTAAAGCCTGTAATTTTTCTTTGAGATGGGAAACGGTTTCACGTTGGAAAAGAGCCCTGTTTAAACCGGTATTATACTGGTCAAATTTGTTCTTGTTGTAGTATCGCGGATCAAAACAAAAGACGGGAATAACGAGGTCGAATTTATGAAGTGCTTCCGTTAACACTTCATTATCGTGTAATCTTAAATCATTTCTGAACCAAACAAGAACTACTTTTTTACTCATGTTGTTTTTTTCCCAATATGCGATGCTAACAAATATAGCCTTTTAGATAGGTTTATAATGCTTTTAACCCCAATTTTTACACGATATAGACAATATGTATTTTAGTAAATGTTTAATATTGTTAAATTTTAAAAATGATTAAACTTTCATAAAAATAATCTGTTTCATATGGTAAAGTTGTTTACTAAAAAATAGGAGGACTGATGGAGATACTTTTATCCGGACTCAATTCATATTTAGGCAAAAGGGCCATGAGCAACCTAAATGCAGATGAGTATCATGTCCATGGGATTGCACGTGATGTCGATCTCTATAGAGCGAAGCAGATTGAAGAGCCAACGGCGAGTTTAGATATGGTAGACCTGTTGAGAAAAGGTCAGGAATATGAAGATTACAAAGTAGTAGGTGGAATCCAATTGGGAATCTATATTACCCATGTTCCCACCCTGTCAGAACATGTCAATTTGAACATGGAACTGATTACCTTGAATAATTTTGTTCAATTGGCCGAACGAAATGGTTGTAAGCGTATTGTTTACATCGCCCGTTTAATGGATAAGCCCTATATACAAGTTATCAAGCAGGTTTTGGAACATTCTGGTCTAACCTATACCATCGTATTGAAAAATTTAGCGATCGGGAAAGGAAGTGTGCTCGATAAGTACATGCACAAATTGATCAATTCGAAGTACTTGGCCTACGATACGGATTTTGCTAAAATAAAATTCAATCCCATTTCGGCTTTAGACCTTATTCGTTGGATCTATAATGTAGACTGGGAAAAGAATTTCAAGAATGAGATCATAGAAATCGGTGGTGCCAAAACGGTGACCATCCAGGAAATGTTCAGGCTTTACAAAAAAACGCTATACCCGAATAGTAAGGTGCAGAGTGTTAAAGTACCAGGTATTTTGATGAACATGTGGTTCAAAAGACTATATAGGATCAATAAAGAGGACTTGATCGAATTCAAAAGGTTGATGTCTATGGAATATCCTATAGATAACAGTACTTGGAAGAATATCATGTTGTTCTCCTTTACTCCTTTGGACGAAGTAATCCAATTTGACCAATAGCCTTAAACTTTAATTATTGCCTTCTTTCCATTACATTTGTAGCTATTTGCTATTACTATGGGATATAAAAGTTTACGTGATTGTGTTCAGGATCTGGAGCAACATGGACATTTGATTCGAATCAAAGAGGAGGTTGATCCTTATCTTGAAATGGCGGCAATCCATATGCGTGTATATGATGCGCAAGGGCCGGCTTTATTCTTTGAACGGGTCAAAGGTTCCAAATTTCCAGCGGTTTCCAATCTTTTCGGTACGTTAGATCGTTCCAGGTTCATGTTCAGGGATTCCCTGGATCATGTGAAAAAACTAGTGGATGTAAAAATGAATCCGATGTCGGTGCTCAAGAAGCCGTTCCAATATGTAGGCTCATCCATGGTGGCGCTGGGGGCATTGCCTTGGAAAAAGAAGTCAGGGGCTCCGATCCTTTATGGACAGACCCAGATATCCGAACTTCCCCAGATCGTCAACTGGCCTATGGATGGAGGTCCATTCGTGACCATGCCACAGGTTTATACCGAAGATATCAGTAAGCCGGGAATCATGAATGCCAATCTGGGCATGTACAGGATTCAATTGGCGGGCAATGATTATATTCAAGACCAGGAAATCGGTCTTCATTACCAACTTCACCGAGGCATTGGTGTACATCAGACCAAGGCCAACCAATTGGGTAAGCCTTTAAAAGTCAGTATTTTTGTTGGAGGTCCGCCTTCACATCCCTTGTCTGCCGTGATGCCACTACCGGAAGGTCTTTCGGAAATGATATTTGCCGGTACATTGGGAAACAGACGCTTCCGTTATTTTTATGATGAAGAGGGTTTCTGTATTTCAGCGGATGCTGATTTTGTGATCACAGGTACCGTATATCCCAATGAGAACAAACCGGAAGGGCCATTTGGCGACCATATCGGCTATTATTCCTTGGTACATCCTTTCCCTTTGATGAAAGTGCATAAAGTGTACCATCGGAAAGATCCAATCTGGTCGTTCACGGTCGTTGGAAGACCTCCACAGGAGGATACCAGTTTTGGTGCATTGATCCATGAGATCACGGGGAATGCGATTCCACAACAGATTCCGGGCTTGCATGCCGTTCATGCGGTAGATCCAGCTGGAGTTCATCCCTTGTTGTTTGCCATCGGAAGCGAAAGGTATACCCCTTATCAAAAGGTGGAAAGACCACAGGAGCTATTGACTATTTCGAACCTGATCTTGGGAACCAACCAGTTGAGCTTGGCGAAATTCCTATTCATTTCTGCGAAAGAGGATAATCCAGGATTGGATATCCATCATATCAAGGATTTCTTTAGCCATATTTTTGAACGGATCGACCTGAGCAGGGACCTACATTTCCAGACCAATACCACAATCGATACGTTGGACTATACCGGTGATGGATTGAATACGGGATCTAAAGTTGTTTTTGCTGCTGTGGGCGATAAGAAAAGAGAGCTGGCTACGGAACTTCCTGTAGATCTGGATCTACCTAGGCCGTTTAACCATGCGAAATTAGCTTTGCCAGGAATTATTGTGGTAGATGGGAAAGGATTTAGTACCTATGAGGAGGAGAACAAGGTGATTGCTGCATGGGCAGAAGCAGTAAAAGATAAGAATTGGAACGGGATTCAGTGTATTGTATTGGCTGATGATGCGGGGTTTGTGGCAGAGAATGAGAATAATTTTGTTTGGGTTACTTTTACAAGAAGTAATCCTTCGCATGATATACATGGTGTTGGGGCATTTACGGAATTTAAGCATTGGGGCTGTAATGGTCCAGTGATTATTGATGCGAGGAGTAAGCCTCATCACGCACCAGATTTAATCAAGGATGAAAAAGTGGAAAGAAGAGTGGATGAGTTGGGTGCCAAAGGTGGGTCATTGCATGGGGTTATTTAATATGTCATCCTGAGCGTAGTCATGCTGTCATCCTGAGCGTATTTATATTGTCATCCTGAGCGGAGTCGAAGGATCTGTACGCCATATTCCGAGGCCGAATCAAGTAGTTGATTCGGCTTTTTTTTTATTTGCTTGGTTCGTGGTGTAGGCAGGATTTAAGTGATATGTAAGTGAGTTGTAAGTGACTTTTAGCACTTACACCTCACTTACAAGTCACATACACCTCACTTGCAGAAAGAGCCAAGTCACGTCATTGCGCCATCCTCGTCATTGCGAGGAACGAAGCAATCTTTCCGTATGTCATGCTGAGCGTAGTCGAAGCATCTGTTCGATAGTACCCGTACAGATCCTTCGACTACGCTCAGGATGACAATGGTAGTGCTCAGGATGACAATGGTAGTGCTCAGGATGACAGGGTTCAAAGATTGCTTCGTCGTACCTCCTCGCAATGACGAGGTGTGCCTCCTCGCAATGAACTGTGTATATATCCAAATAATAAATTAAATTTTCTCCAAATAATATTCTGATTAGGCCGCTTTTGCGATGTAGCCCTTTCCAGATTTTGCGATGGCGAATGCCTGTTTGATCAGTTTGTTCACCACTGCTATGATTGCGACCTTGTATGGCTTTCCTTTTTCCATCAACCTCCCATAAAGCTCACTGCAGGCGGTGTTGCTCCTGATGGCGGATATTGCCGCCATGTACAGCACCTTTCTGACGTGGCCCATCCCCATCTTGCAGATATGCCCCTTTCCCT
>NZ_PEAZ01000098.1:0-9507 GCF_002734245.1 Sphingobacterium sp. 1.A.4 | reverse complement strand
TATGTAGCGTAACTTTCTGGCCTCGAATGGGAAAGTCCGAGATCTCGGTGGAAGGCATGAAGCCCTTTGACTCCAACCTGTTGTTCTCATAGCCTGTCGGAGCAATATTAAGTTCATCTAAATAAATATGGAGCTGATTGTCGACCTGATCGACTTCTATGATCTGAAAGTATTCCAAAAGCCCTTCGGGCATCAACAAGGATAGTAATTTACGTTCGGCTTCTTGCAAGGGATAACTGTTTTAAAGATGCTAAACTAAGAAATTTTTAGTATTCCCCCCCAAGGATTCAGCTTGATCCCTTAATATTAACCTTTTCCCTATCGATACTTATTTCATAATTCATTACATAGTCTCCATTATCCACAGTAACTTCGTATATTCCTTTGTGTTTTGACCAATTGATATCATCCAAGTTCACTTGCTCCAAAGTTTTTTCTAAATAGGCAATATCCTTCCTATTTTCCATATCATTGGTTTCAAAATTATATTTCCTTTGCAGATCTGATTTATTGTTAGATTGTAATGCTGCTTTAAAGACCTTTAGCTCATTTATCAATTTATCCCTATTAGCTTTCAGTTCAGTAGTCTTGTCCTGCAATATTTTAATGTTCTGCTTTTCTACCGTGTTAAAAATTATTTTATTGTTGTCGGCAACAGGTTTATACCAGCTTTTTTCTGAATAATAGCTATCGATAATAGCATCCGAAAATTTATAACCTCGCCTAGCAAATAAATCATTTGCCAAATACCGTAGTTCATCAATACTCAAGTCCTTAATTTGCTCAACCTGGATTAGTTTTGTGGCACAAGAAGAGCAATCCTTAAGGGTCTGTGCTGATAAGGAAGAAAGCAAAAAACTGGAAATTATTAATACAAAAAGGCTTTTCATAAATTTAAGCTATTAAAAAAACGAAGATAAATTCGTTCTAAAAATGACGATTATTACATATAATCAGTATTTAATCCTCAGACCACCTTCCTATCCCATTTAAAGTTCCATACCAAATTATTCCATTATTTGCTTGAAGTATCCCAAAAATCATTCCTTCATGGGTTTTGATTAGCTCCGGAAGTAAATTAGGATTGGACAAAGAACTTTTATTATATCGCGACAAAACCCAACTCTCTTGATTGCCATTATTTTGTAGACCATTCGAAAATTCACTTGTTTTATCATCCTTTGAACTTGTCCAAATATTCCCTTCTTTATCTTCATAAATATAGCCTACAAAACTATCTGAAAATTTGGTAAAGTTTCTTCCATCGTATTTCCAAAGACCATCATTCCCTCCTATCCAGATATTACCGCTAGTATCTTCTATCATGCCCCTAACATTGTAAAACCCACGATTATTCTGGGTTAAATTGGTAAATGATTTTCCATCATAAATAGAAACCCCTTCCTGCGTTCCAAACCAAAATTTACCAGTTTGATCCTCCAATATCCAATGGACATAATTGGCTGGCAATCCATTTTCTGTTGTAAAATTCAGAAATGATTTTCCATCAAAGCGACTTGCTCCCTGTTCAGTACTGAACCAAATATTACCCTTTCTATCTTCATAGATTTCTGTGACCCTATTGTTGACTAGCCCGTCTTTGCTTGTATAATTAGTAAAAGATTCTCCATCATAATAATAAACTCCCGACCCAACAGAAGAAAACCAAAAGTTACCTTTTCGATCTTCTAAAACAGAGAAAAATCGAACTGAATTTATTTCATCCGTGATTTTAGTAAATGATTTTCCATTGAATTGGAAGATTCCGTCGAATGTAGCCACCCAAATACGACCCTTACTATCCTGTTTTATGTTACGGGTTATTCCGTGAGGGATCTCGGAAGTATCCTTAACTTGGTTTTGAATAATGCGATCATCAGACCGCATATTTTGATTATTCCCAATACAGGAAGACAAGATAAAAGCGAAAAAAAACAGAAAATTATAATTTTTCATTTAACATGACTTAAGAACAATCAATTATCTTACTATTCCAAACTACTTATTAACTGTCGTTTTTTAATCCCTTATCCAAGGATTTGTCCAAACTTTCAATTTCTTTCAAAACTTGTTCGTATCGCAAAATTTTAAACATTTTCGTTAGCTCTAATCTCCATAAATAACTAAGAAGTTCCTTTTTCTGTGTAGCAGATAAATTTGCAGTTTGTAAACCCTTCAAATTGCCTTTCTCATCAAAATTCATATACGGCGACAGGATTTCATTTGTAGGAGCAAAGTAAGTTTTAAAATCTTGCATTTCCTCATTATGATTTTCTAACTGCTCAATAATATTGTAATGATAGTCGTACAGTTTTATTATCTTAAACCTTAATGAATCATTTGAGATTGTTTTTAAGTTTGTTCCTTTTAGTGATTCATAACCGGTTTTGTTGATTATTGGTGAATAATTCCTGAAGAGTAAAAAATAGTAAACAGCAATTGAATCATTATTTATTTCTTGATTGTTAACCCATTTCCTTAACTCCCCCACGCCAGACTTACTGATTTTGTGCATTTTTAAATTTGATTCAAAATCTTTGTAATCTGAGTTTATTCCGTTTTTAATTTCACCTAAAATTTTATTTTCAGATACTTTTTCTCCTCGGTTTGCACTCCATTCGGTTAGGGCAAAGGCAAGGATCACACTAATAAAAATTAGAGCAAATTCAGTTGAATATTTTTTAAGAGCGTTTAGAATTTTTTGTTTAGACATCTTTTTCAAAAAACAAATAAATATAAATCGCAAATCCGAAATTAGTTGAATTTGTGGAGGCTAATTTGAATCCATTTTTTGCATATTCGTCTAATTTTTCTTGAATGTCATCCTTTGATTTCTTCGCAATATGTTCCGAATCAAGAGTTAATTTTGAGTAATAAATTAAAGTTTCTACTTTGTATTCTTTCATAATTTTGATCTTTTAATGCTGTTTTTGTTTACAGCGACAGCAAACTACAATTTATCTTATTATAATCAATCTATTTATCTAAATATTTATCTTTCTATTTACCTTCTTTATTTGTTAGCAAATCCTCGATCAAGTTTTTTACTTTTTCATTTCCCGGAAATGCAGTAAACTTATTCGCCAAAATCCCTTCCTTACTATATAATAAATACGATGGGATATATTCAAATCCGAATTCAGACATTAAATAACTCCATTGATCATCCTTTAAGTAATAATGTTCGCTTCCAATACCTTTAATTACTTCTTCCCAGCGTTTTTTTGGCGAAGATCCATTTGTTAAATAAACAAAAACAACATCCTTACCCTGAAAATCCCCTTTTATGGATTTAAACTGCTTCATAGCGCCCAAACAAGGGCCGCACCAGGTAGCCCAAAAGTCTATAAACACCACTTTACCTGGATATTTTGCAAGAATAGTGTCCATCAATTTTTCCTTAGCAACATGAGCAATATCATGTACAACAAGGGGCGATTTCTTGCTATCCTCTTCTATAACTTGCCTATTTTTTCGGAACAGTATTTTAGCAATTTCACCCTTTCCCCAATAGTTCTTTATTGCCTCCTGCTGCTTAGTAGTTAAGGGTTTTACTTCCTCATTAAGCTGTAGACCATAGGCATTCGCAGCCAGAATATCATAATATGGTCCATCCTTAAACCCAACCTGATCGGCCAAAAGTCCTTTCACTTCTTTTAGCCATGAAGAAATATCGCTATCTCCTATTCGTGGAAGACCTAATACCTCATTCTGGAGTATATTATGTTGAAGTTCGGGGAATGTAAAGGTATGTAGGTACTGCGGATCGTTAAGATCAAAATCTTTTAAGAAACGAAAATAGGATCGATCAATTTTTTGGATTTTAGGCAAATTCACTGTATCCTTTGTGGCATTTAAATAGTTGATTTTCATGGAACCTTCATAATCGAACATGCCACCAGTGTAATAAAACATTCGAAAATCTTTTTTTAGAAAATCTTTAAACTCTTTTGAAAGCGCAACATCATTCCCCAATACCGCCTCTAGCCTCCTGTTATATGATTTCTTTACAGATTCCAAGAAATCATCAATACTCTTATTATAATAATGTGGGTATTTCCAATTTGGGTCATTGGGTTTATTTTCAACCAATTTCCTAAATAATTGTTCGCTGTGCATCATATCGTATTTAGGCATCGCAGGCGTAACATCAATTTTATGGATTGTCAATTTATCAGTGTATTGTATTTCAATTTGGATAGGTTTATTAATAAAGGTCTTAATATATAGGGGATTAGTTTGTAAATTACTAGATAAACCGATTATTGTACTACTTGTTTCCATATCATAGTCAAGCGCGAATCTACCCGAGTCATCAGTAGGGATTTCATATGTCGAATAATCTCCTGTAATTGGATGCAGAACCGAAATGCTGACTTTAATTCCTCCCGCTTTAAGGCTATCTGGAGCTATGATTTTCCCTGTAATTTTGGATGATCCGGCAACTATATTTATAGGCTCTGTTTGGTTTTCATTTTTCTGGCTACAACTTAAAAGGAAGAATAATATACAAGCAAAGAAAATTTGGACTTTAGTCATCTATGGTTTGGGATTTTAAAGTTTTAATAATTTTTTAATTTCTTCCGACCCCGGTCGTGGTGCATTTGGGCTTATGATACTTCCATTTTCAGCAAAAATAAAATACCTAGGTATAGCATTAATTTCATATTTCTTCATAAAATTAGATTTGCTTGGATTAGTTAATAAATAAAGATTTGATCAGTTTCTTAAAAAAAAGATAATGAATTGATAAATAAGATTACCAATTTAAATTTTATAGCAATTTTTTCAAATAAGAGCGGGTATTTTTAATGGATTGGTTCTTACTTTATGTGAGGTTTAAGTGACATGTAAGTGAGGTTTAAGTGACTTTAGGCACTTGAACATTGCTTACAATATGTATAAACCATGAATGGAATACGAAGGAAACCGCGTCATTGCGAGGAACGAAGCAATCTTTTAGCCTCGTCATTGCGAGGAACGAAGCAATCTTTAAACCACCTTATGCTGAATGAAGTCCAAAGATTGCTTCGTCGTACCTCCTCGCAATGACGAAAAACCTCCTCGCAATGACGGGGAAACCTCCTCGCAATGACGCGGTTTCGCAATTACGCGTAACCCAATAAAAAACTAAGCCTTTACCCCATACAACAACAACCTCCTGAAAGGATAAACAACCGGTCTTTTCTCAAACCTTTCCCCTATCCTTCTCTTAAACTCACCATTAAACTCAATTTGCTGTTCCTCCGAAAGTCTTTCCATATAAGGTATCAAAGCCGAACCCGAAATAAAATGAAATAATGTTTCCGTATCCGCGGCCACAATAGGATAAATCCTTTTCGAGATCTTCAAATTCACCATACCCTCCGCAATAAACATTTCCGTATATTCTTCCATGCTCAAAACCGGAGATGACCTATTCCAACCATTTAACTGATCCCGATAAGGTTCCTCGTTCGCCAGTTCAAATAAAATCTGGTTCAGTTCATTTTCAGTTTGGCAAGGCATCTGAACAGCCAACTGCCCTCCAGGATTTAATTTTTTGATCAGATCCGGAAATAAGGTATGATGATCACCCGACCATTGCAATGCCGCATTACTGAAAATCAAATCCCATCGAGACAATCGATTGATGAACTCCTCGAAAGTTTCTACCTTATAATATAATCGTTCCGTTTGATGCTCTTCCGCGCCGCGCAACATTTCTACCGAAGAATCAATCCCCAAAAATGTAGATTGCTGAAAACGTTCCGCCAACATTGCAGTCTGCTCCCCTGTTCCACATCCCAGGTCAACAGCCTGCATTTCCGTCCGCTCCTCGATCAGGTCCATCAAATCAAAAAAAGGTTGATATCGGATATCTTTAAATTGGTTATAAATTTCAGGGTTCCAAGGCATATGTCTTTTTCTTTAAAAATTATACATCTATTTTCTGTTCTAACAACCAATTTAGCCCGATTTTGTTTATTTGTCCACCTTTTGTCCACCCCCTCTTACTTCCAATAAACCTATTAATTCACTTAATTTGTGGCAACAAAAAGAAATTAAATATTTCGATTAGCGTTCGAATTACATGAGTTTTTAAATTGTCAATCCCGAAAAAGCAGCAATTTTCGGGATTATTTTTTTTAATAACTAATAGAGAAAATCTATCATGTTTTAAATATTAATTAGATTTTATTTATCTAACTTTAACTAAATTTATAAGAGAAAGTTACAACATGTACTGCCAATTATAAATGTGAGATAATAAAAAAACAACAGATACCAACGGATTCCCTTGGTATGAATTAATTCTAAAAAAAGATATGGAAAACGGATCAAACGACATTAGCAAATGCCCATTCCACAACGGCACTTTGAACCAGAAAATGACAGTAGCAGGTGGAGGAACTACCAACCACGATTGGTGGCCAAAACACCTTAAAGTAAGTTTACTACGCCAGCATTCCAACCTATCCAATCCAATGGATGATGGTTTTGACTACGCAGCCGAATTCAACTCCTTAGATTTAGCCGCTGTAAAACAAGATTTGCACGCTTTAATGACCGATTCTCAGGATTGGTGGCCAGCAGATTTTGGACACTATGGTGGTCTATTTATCCGTATGGCCTGGCACTCCGCAGGAACTTACCGTGTAGGTGATGGTCGTGGTGGTGCAGGTACCGGACAGCAACGTTTTGCTCCTTTAAATAGCTGGCCAGATAATGTGAGTTTGGATAAGGCACGCCGCTTATTGTGGCCGATAAAACAAAAATATGGTCGTAAGATTTCCTGGGCAGATTTAATGGTATTGACCGGAAATGTCGCCTTGGAATCTATGGGTTTCAAAACATTCGGTTTTGCTGGTGGTCGTGTGGATGCGTTTGAACCTGATCAGGATGTATATTGGGGTTCGGAAGATAAATGGTTAGGCGGTGATGTGCGTTATGCCCATGGTTCTGAAGGTGTAGCTGAAAAACACGGCGTATTATCGGCAGATGATGACGCAGATGGAGATGTGCATTCCAGGAATCTGGAAAACCCATTGGCAGCTGTACAAATGGGATTGATCTATGTAAATCCGGAAGGACCTGATGGAAACCCAGACCCTATTTTAGCCGCAAAGGATATTCGCGATACCTTCGGAAGGATGGCGATGAACGATGAAGAGACCGTTGCATTGATCGCTGGTGGCCATACCTTTGGAAAAACACACGGCGCTGGACCTGCAGATAATGTAGGAAAAGAACCGGAAGCAGCAGGACTGGATGAACAAGGTTTTGGCTGGAAAAGCAGTTATAAATCGGGAGTTGGAGCTGATGCCATCACTTCGGGATTGGAAGTGATCTGGACGACCACCCCAACGCAATGGAGCAATAACTTTTTTGAAAACCTATTCAATTACGAATGGGAATTGACGAAAAGTCCTGCTGGTGCACACCAATGGGTGGCTAAAGATGCAGAAGAAACCATTCCAGATCCATTCGACAGCAATAAGAAACGGAAGCCAACCATGTTGACTACCGATCTATCCCTACGTTTTGATCCAGAATACGGTAAGATCTCCAGACATTTCTTCGAAAATCCAGATGCTTTTGCTGATGCCTTCGCACGTGCATGGTTTAAATTGACTCACCGCGATATGGGACCTCGCTCCCGTTACCTGGGACCAGAAGTTCCTGCAGAAGAATTAATCTGGCAAGATCCTATTCCTGAAGTAAATCATGAATTGATCGCTGATGCAGATGCTTCCGATCTAAAAGGTAAGATTCTTTCTTCAGGTCTAACTGTTTCTGAACTGGCATCAACGGCATGGGCTTCTGCCTCTACTTTCCGTGGTTCGGATAAACGAGGTGGTGCTAATGGTGCCCGCATCCGTTTAGCGCCTCAAAAAGATTGGGAAGTGAATAATCCTAAACAATTGGATAAAGTGTTATCGGTTTTGACGCAAATCCAAAACGATTTCAATGGAGCACAAACAACTGGTAAAAAAGTATCCTTAGCAGATCTTATCGTTCTTGCAGGAAATGCAGCTATTGAAAAAGCAGCACAAGATGCCGGAACGCCTGTTGAGGTAGCTTTTAAAGCGGGTCGTATGGATGCTTCGCAAGAGCAGACGGATATCGAATCGATTGGACACCTAGAGCCAATCGCTGATGGATTCCGCAACTATAAGAAAAGACGATATACTTCATCTACAGAAGAATTATTGATCGACAAAGCACAATTATTAAACCTTTCAGCACCTGAATTAACTGTTCTGGTTGCAGGTATGCGCGCATTGGACACGAACTTTGATGGTTCTAAAAATGGGGTATTCACGAACAGACCTGGACAGCTGACCAATGATTTCTTGGTGAATCTATTGGATATGAATACAGCTTGGAAGGCTGCTTCAGAAGATAAGGAATTATATATCGGTTCGGATCGTAAAACTGGTCAACCAAAATGGACCGGTACCCGAGCGGATCTGGTGTTCGGATCAAACGCGGAACTTCGTGCCGTTGCCGAAGTCTACGCCAGCGCTGATGCCCAAGAGAAATTTGTGAAGGATTTCGCAAAAGCTTGGACGAAGGTGATGAATTCGGACATGTTTTAAAAAAGAGAGGTTGGCTTTTTGCCAACCTCTCTTTTTTAAAACAGTATTTAGTAGTGAGTATTTAGTATTTAGACCTATGACGCCCTAGGTCTAACTACTAACTACTAACTACTTTGTACTAAAATACTATCCTAAAGGTTCTTGGAGTATTTTATTTCCGTGGGAATCGAAGTAAGTACAGACCATTTTTTCTAGGTCGACAATCCAGTTATTAACGCCATTTTCAGCACATATTTTGATGAAATGAGGGAAGTCTGTTTTTCCTTGCTGGTGATCAATTAATTCTTTTGTAAAGGTTGGAAGGTTTACTTCGGATTGGATTTTTATAGGATCATATTTTGGTTCGGAAACGGCTTCGTAGCTATTTTCACCGAAATATATTTCTTTTCCATCGGATACGTTGAATTTAAAAGAAGTGACGCCAAGGTTTCTAATTTCTGCAATGTAGCGCGGAAAATCTGCACCTGTACTAACACGACTATGTGCTTCTTCAATTTGTTTAATGCTGAACATTTTTGTGATTTGCTATATTTGGTTTTATTAATGATATGTGATGTTTTATTAATGATATGTGATGTTTTATTATTTTTTTGTGTCATGTCGAGCTCGCGTCATCGAGGTTCCATGTCATCGTAAGTTTGTAGAAAAGTTATAGGAATTAAAGAGACAGAATATAATTTTGTATTTCATTTAGGATACAGCGAGAGAGGGAGTAAGATTTTTAATCGTCATTGGTCCTTGAGAGACCCTTCGCAATGTTAATCCCCCTCTCTTATTCCTATCATAAACTTGGACAGTTCATTAGGCCAGGAGCCTGTTTTTACGATTGATAAGTTATGATAAGAGCTGCTGTAATCCACAAATATGATATACAAATATGGTAACAGGTATTGATTGTTCAAAGGATTATTTTGACATTTCTGTC
>NZ_PEAZ01000097.1:0-9583 GCF_002734245.1 Sphingobacterium sp. 1.A.4 | reverse complement strand
CTTGAACATCTTGATGGGGCTCTCTGCTGTACGCCCATTGGTCTGGCAATACTTCTCCAAAAGTTCCTCATGTATAAAACTGAAATCGATAAGATCGTTGATTTTGCGAAGTAGATTGTCTTTTGGAACAATGATATCGTACAATCCCGAATAGGAACTGAACTGAATTTTTTGTTGGGTAGAAAGCATCCTGATATCCGTTAAAGCCTACTTTAAGATACGAAAAAAGGAGCAGAAAACTGTTGTTTTCCACTCCTTTTTTTAGCCCATTCTAAAAGGGGACTTTTTCAGTGCCCTCAAAATTCATACATGGCTTTTTTATTTCTAAGGCTTAAAAAATTAAGCTGTCTTTTCTTGATTTAAAGCTTTAGAAGCTTCCAAAGAAATGGCAGATTTATCAAAACGAATCTTCACGCCAGAACCTACATCTACTAAAAAGGTTTTTTCGCTAACTTCAACGATTCTTCCGTGGATACCCGCTGTAGTAACTACTCTTGAATTAACACCAATTTCCTCAATGTATTTTTTATGTTCTTTTTGTTTCTTCATCTGAGGTCTGATCATGAAGAAGTAAAAAACCACGACGATTAAGATCATGGGAAGAAACTGCATCATACCACCACCTGTTGCTGCTTGCAATAAAATTGTAGAGATCATATGTATTTATTTTATTTTTATTGATTTATTAAGATTTAGGATTTACTGTTCCTTTCAATTGCACGGTCATGATATTAGACTCTGCATTGGAAGCAACCGTAATGATTTTTTGTTGTTGACCTACCTGGTTCTCACTATTGAACTCAACCGTGATCACGCCTTCTTTACCTGGAAGAACCGGCTCAGAAGTATATTTCGGTGTGGTACAGCCACAACTGGCCGATACCTGCGCCAAAATTACTGGAGCATTCCCAGTATTGGTAAAGATGAAATCGTGTTTTACCACTTCCCCTTCTTTGATAGATCCAAAATCAAAAGCTGCATCCTCGAACTTGATCACGCCAATACCTTCATTGGCAGTGGCTGCTGAAGTTTCAGTAGTCGCATTTGAATCAGATGCCTCATTTTTTGGGGCGTTATTACAAGATGCCATGAATGCCAGGGCAGCTAGGGGTAGAATTAATTTTTTCATAAGCTTGCTTTTAAGCGATCAAACCTCTACCCTCTTTCTTGATACGACGTTGGGCATTAAGATCTGCTAAGATTTTATCTAATATACCATTGATAAAGGTGCTACTTTTCAAGGTACTGAAAGACTTGGATAATTCAATATATTCGTTGATCGTCACTTTCACCGGAATGGTCGGGAAATTGATCAATTCGGTAATCGCCATGCGCATCAGCAGGTTATCGATCAAAGCAATACGATCCGACTCCCAGTTTTTGGTTTTTCCAGCAATCATCTCTTGATATTCGTTGGCATATTTTACCGAAAGCTTCAATAGGTCTAGGATAAAATCCTTGTCCTCGATCCAGCTTGGTGTAAGATCTGCCAATTTATTCTTCGCCGGAACCTCACTGCTGAAATTCTTGAACGTTTTGGCGATCATCGCCTGCAACACCTCTTTATCGACCTGCCAATTGATGAAACGCTCGTCCAATGCCTGTTCGATATCCGGAGATTTCAAAATGATCTTCTTGAAGATATATTTAATGATATCCTTCTCTACGGCAATGGAACGATCTTCCAACTCCAGATAAGCCAAGTATTCTGCCGAATCTTTTAATTGGGAATAGATGGAACGCACAATCTCAGGATCATAGCTCCAGTCGACCTTATAACGTTTTACTTTCTCCAGATATTCTCTATTCTGACGTAGGGAATCAATGAAGGTATTGTTGTTCAACTTGGTGGATGAATAGGTTTT
Source organism: Sphingobacterium sp. 1.A.4 (assembly GCF_002734245.1). Taxonomy (NCBI): domain Bacteria; kingdom Pseudomonadati; phylum Bacteroidota; class Sphingobacteriia; order Sphingobacteriales; family Sphingobacteriaceae; genus Sphingobacterium; species Sphingobacterium sp. 1.A.4. The sequence continues at coordinate 7,718 of NZ_PEAZ01000097.1, read as the reverse complement.
ATCCTTATCCGAAGGGATCCATTTATTGGCAATGCCTTCCACGTCGACCAAAACATATTCTGCCACTTCATCCAAAAGATTCAGTGTCCAGATATACATCTCATCAACTTCTTCGACATTTTTGAGCAAACCTTTTTCAAAATTGACGATACTCTTGTCTTCCGACAAGCTGTAGGCATACAGCGTCTGCATGACCTTTACGCGTAGGTGTCTTCTATTTAGCATAATAATTTAAAAAGAACGATTGGTAATAAAGAACGAAATTATACTATCTTATTTTAATTTTTTCATATCCTGAATACGCTTTTCAGCTAGCTCTTTCGCCGCTTGATGCGTAGAGATATTCTCTTCTTTGGCCTTTTGGATCACGTGGCGCGTCATTGTATAGATATAACGGATCAAGTGATCGGTACGGTCTGCACCGTATCCTTCCAATTCGGAGAAACAAGAGATCAATGCACCGGCATTGATCAAGAAATCCGGTGTATAAAGGATGTTATTCTCTTTCAATAACTCCAATGTACGATCCTCTTCCAACAATTGATTATTGGCAGAACCTGCAATGATCTTACAACGCATGCGTGGAACGGTGTCTGGATTAACCGTACCTCCCAATGCACATGGTGCATAGACATCAGCGTCCAATTCAAAGCTGGTAGAATAGGTGATCGGCTCTGCTTTGTATTTAGCAGCAATCTTCATCTTGCGCTCTTCGGTCATATCCGAAACATATACACGGGCATTTTCAGCACGCAATAGGGAAACCAAATGCTCGCCTACGCTTCCTACTCCTTGAACAGCAATCTTTCTACCTGCCAGGTTATCATCACCATAAAGCTCTTTGATAGCCGCTTTAATACCGTAATAAACACCTTTTGCCGCAAATACCGTGGTATCACCTGCCCCATTTAAGGATGTCGGCAATCCTGCAACATAATTAGTTTCAGCGTAGATATATTCCAGGTCTTTTTGGGTAGTACCCACATCGGAAGATGCGATGAAATTACCATTCAATCCGTTGATGAAACGACCGAAACGGCGCATCAACACTTCTGATTTCTCAGTACGATTATTACCAATAATAATCGCAGATCCACCTCCAAGGTTCAACCCTGCTAAAGATGCTTTATAGGAAATAGCTTTAGATAGACGTAATGCGTCTTCGATGGCATCTGCCTCCGTTTCGTACGGCAACATGCGGACACCGCCGATGGCTGGGCCTAGTGTGGTGTCGTGAATAGCCACAATAGCTTTCAAGCCAACTTCTTTATCATTACAAATGAAAATGTTCTGATGATCAGACACACGCATCAAATCAAATAGCGAGGTAGATTCCTTATCCATAAAATTTATAAAAATTTACAGCTACAAAATTAGCAAATTATTTATTTCTTCGGCGAAATGGCGTAAAATATTAATAAAAGTATTAATTCATGACAGATAGCCGATAAATCAACAGCAGATATTTAAAATTATAACCTATTTTTGCTTCAATGAAGGAACTGTCATACCTAAACAAGTTTTTCTATAAATATCGCTGGAAGATTATCCCAGGGGTGATTTTCGTAATTATCTCCAACTATTTTGGAATCCTTCCGGCGCAGGTCATCCGCGAGGCTTTTGACCTGGTGAAGGAAAACATCGATATGTATAGGTTGTACGATGGTTTCGACAGACAGGATCTCATCTATCGTATTTTTGGTAATAGCCTCCTCTTTTTTGGTGCAGTGGTTTTGATTTTATCCATCATTAGGGGTATATTTCTATTCATGATGCGCCAAACCTTGATCCTGACATCCAGGCATATCGAATACGACATCAAGAACGAGATCTACCAGCATTATCAGCAATTGGATTTTGCATTTTACCGGCGGAACAATACCGGTGACCTGATGAACCGTGCTACGGAAGATGTTAACCAGGTTAGGAATTACTTGGGGCCCGCCATCATGTATGCCATCAACACTGTGGTGCTCTCTATTATGATCATTTATGCGATGTATAGTGTCAATGCTACTTTGGCTACCTATTCATTGATCCCTATTCCCATCATATCCGTGATCATCCTTTTTGTCAATAAGGTGATCAATAGACGAAGCGAACGCATACAAAGACAATTATCCCAATTATCTTCCTTTGTACAGGAAACCTTTTCAGGCATCCGTGTGGTCAAGACCTATACCCTGGAAGCCGATAAAATGGCAAATTTTAAACAGGAAAGTGATAATTACAAAGACATCAACCTGAATCTGGTGAAGGTACAGGCAATCTTCTTTCCCCTTATCATATTCCTTGTAGGTTTCAGTACCATCATCACCGTATATGTGGGTGGTTTGGAAGTGAATAAAGGAACCATATCAGCAGGTAATATTGCCGAGTTCATTATCTATGTCAATCAATTGACCTTTCCGGCCATGTCCCTAGCTTGGGTAACTTCCCTCTTCCAACGGGCAGCAGCTTCCCAAAAACGCATCAACGAATTCCTATTGACGAAGTCCGAGATCAAGGACGGGCATATTGAAGCAGATCTGAACGGCGACATCCAAGTCGACAATATATCTTTCACCTATCCAGATACTGGAATCAAGGCTATCGACAACATCAGTTTTCATATCCCGGCTGGGAAGACGATGGCCATTATTGGCCGTACAGGATCAGGGAAATCAACCTTGGCCAATCTCCTTCTTCGCATGTATGATGTGGATAAGGGAGCCATCAAATTCGACCAACATCAGATCCAATCCCTTAAAATGGATTCCCTTCGCGAACAGATTGGTTTTGTTCCACAGCAGGTTTTCCTATTTTCGGATACCATCGCCAGAAATATAGCATTCGGTTTAGATAAGGTCGATATGCCGGCCGTAGAACAGGCGGCTAAGGACGCTGTGGTATATGATAATATCATAGGTTTTGAAGAAGGTTTTGACACCCATATCGGAGAACGCGGAATTACCTTATCCGGAGGCCAGAAACAACGGGTTTCCATTGCAAGGGCATTGGTAAAAGATCCTAAGATCCTCATTTTCGATGATTGTCTTTCGGCCGTAGACACCAAAACAGAGGAAGAAATACTCCATAACCTAGGCCGTATCATGGAAGGCAAAACCTCCATCATCATTGCCCACCGTATTTCCACCATTAAAAATGCAGACCATATCCTTGTCCTAGAGGATGGTAAAATAATCGAGCAAGGGACGCATATTCAGCTACTTAACCAACAAGGAGAATATGCTTCCTTATATGAAAAACAATTATTAGAATCATAATTTGCCAATTCCTATTTTTTGCTTAATTTAACACTGGGTTTTTAAACAAATTATTAAACTAAATTTAACCTTCAGTTCGTTTAACCAGCGTACTTTAGACTAATTATTATCAATTATTATGAGATTTCTTTTAACTAGCCTTAGTATGCTTTTCGCATGCTGTATTACCTATGGGCAAGATGCTTTCTTACCCAAACTCCAACAGGAAGAATTCAAAAAAGACCATTCTAAAATAGATACTTCCGCCGATGCAATTATCCTGCATGAATACGGTAGAACTGAACTTGAAGTACTGGACGCAGAAAGAAGATTGATGGTTGTGCATACCTATAATGTTCGATTAAAGATCTTGAACAAGGATGGTGATAAATATGCTACCGTGGAGATTCCCTTGTACAAATCAGGCTCAACCGAGGAGTACCTAACAGAAATCAAAGCCAGGACCTTGAACCTGGAAAACAATACGATACAGGAAACGGAACTCCAACGAAAAAACATATTTTATGAAAAGACAGCGGAGTTCTACAACACCACGAAATTTACCTTACCAAACATCAAAGAAAACTCCATCATTGAGTATTCCTATAAAAAGTATTCCCCGCTCGTTCATAATTTTGAAGATTGGCAATTCCAGGGATCCATCCCCAATCTCTATAGTGAATATATTGCGGTCATCCCATCCAATTTCGAATATAATGTGACCTTGAAAGGTCATCAACCTTTATCCGGGCAAAAATCGGAAGTGCTGAACCAGCATTTCCTTTGGAACGGAGCTCGTTTTGACTGCTCGAAGATGACCTATATCATGCAGAATATGCCTGCATTTAAGGAGGAGTCCTTTATGTTGGCACCCATAAATTATATTTCTGCCATTGATTTTGAATTAAGGACCTATACCGATCCGAACGGTGCCAAACAGAATTACACCCGTACCTGGGATAATATCGACACGGAACTGCTAAATGATAAGGATTTTGGTGGGCAAATAAAAGCTAAGGGGCCGTTCAAGGAGATCAACGCCAAGATCTTGGCCGAACATCAGACCAAACTTGATCAGGCGAAAGCGCTATATAGTTATTTACAGCGAAATGTGGTATGGAACAAAAACTTTGGTAAATACGCAGAATTTGGGGTCAAGAAAACCTTAGAAGATAAAAGGGGCAATTTGGCAGATATCAATTTAGGTTTAGTTGCGGGATTAAATGCCATGGATATAGAGGCATATCCTGTTATTACAGCCACCCGAAATAGGGGAATTCCGAGTTATATATATCCCGTAAACGCCGATTTCAATGCGGTCATCTGCTTGGCTAAAATAGATGGGAAAGATTATCTACTGGATGCGACCAATAAATTCTTGCCTTTCGGCCAGCTCTCCTTGCTGATGATCAACGATCGCGGCCGTGCAATGTACGGTAAAGGGAAATCAGATTGGGTACCTTTGAAAAACGAGGTAGTAGCTAAAAAAACTTTCAATATTCTAGCCAATATCAGTCCTGATGGGAAATTGAAAGGTACGATCAGAGCGCAGTTAAGTGGATTGGATGCCTATAGAAAAAGACAGGATATCACTGAATATCCAAGTCATGAAGAATACGAAGAAAAGTTGATGGAGAAGACCACCGATTTTAAAATCCTTAAAAGTACGGTCAGTTATGTAGACTCGTTGGATAAAGATCTGGTCGAAGTATTGGATTTTGAATTGGACCTTAAGGAAAACATGAAAGGAAATCGATTGGTCATCAACCCTATCCTGATTGAAAGGATGACGAAAAATCCCTTTTTATTGGAAGAACGGAACTACCATGTAGATTTAGGCGCGGTCATGTCTGAAGTGTATAATGTTAACATTATGATTCCAGAAGGCTATAAATTAGATAATGGTCCTAAGAATACGGCCCTATCATTACCAGAAAATGCTGCCCGTTATGTTTATCGTTCTGCCATCGAAGGCAATTCGATCATGGTCCAACAGACTACCAATCTGAACCATCCTATCTATTCTCCAGAAGAATACTTCCACCTGAAAGAATTTTTCTCCAGAATTATCCAACAACAGCAAACTGCATTTACATTCCTTAAATAATGAAGAAAAATATCCTATATATAATCGTTTTGCTACTTGGTCTTTGCCATTATTCCTTTGGACAATACCAAGTGGAATCCATCCCCAAGGAATTACTGAGCCGTGCGGTTGCAACCTATCGGGAAGACAATATGGAGATCCATATGAAATCGCCGACAGATGTGATCATCAAGGGTAATAAAGTATTGACCATCCATAATCAAAGTGGGGATGAATATGCGCCGATTGTGGTATTCTATGATAAATCTAAACAGATTAAGGAAATCAAAGGGGAAATCCTGGACCAATTTGGCAAACAGATCAAAAAATTCAGTTTAAGGGATTTTGATGATCAGAGTGCCAGTTCAGGTTCCAATCTTTTTGATGATAGTCGGTATAAATCTTATCAACCCCACATCAATACTTATCCTTATAGTATTTCCTATAGTTACGAATACAAGAGTTCGCAGAACCTGGCCATGCCCAGCTGGAATCCAAATTGGTACAAGGATGTATCGGTGGAAAAAAGCACCTACAAAATCATCGTCCCTAAGAACAGCAAACTGCGCATCAATAGCCAGAATTTTGATGGACAGCCCAAAGTGGAGGATGTAGACAAATGGAGCAGCTACACCTGGCAGGCAGAAAACCTTAAAGCTATACGTAACGAAGCTTATAGCCCTGGAAGACATATCACTGGGATTGAGGTGATGGTGGTTCCAGAGGAATTCCAATTCTACAAAAAAAGTGGACAGTTCAACGATTGGAAGAGTTATGGCCTTTGGATGAATGAAAATTTATTGAAGGGAAAAAGGATTTTGCCTGAGGCAACGGTTGCCATGGCTAAAAACCTCGTGAAAGACCTCGAAGATCCAAAAGCTAAAGCCAAAGCATTATATGAGTTCATGCAAAAGAAAACCAGGTACATCAGCATACAGGTTGGTATAGGAGGTAATGAACCTTTCCCTGCCGAAATGGTAGATCGCTTAGGCTATGGAGACTGCAAGGCGTTGGTAAATTATATGCAGGCCCTATTGGAAGCGGTGGATATCCCCTCCTATTATACCATCGTACAAGCGGGTAATGAAAAAGTGGATATCAACCCTACCTTTGCCAACCTGCAGGATGGCAATCACATCATCCTATGTCTTCCTTTTGCCAATGACACTACTTGGTTAGAATGTACTAACCAGGATATGCCTTTTGGTTACTTAGGCGATTTCACGGATGATCGTTTGGTATTGGCCTGTACGCCTGAGGGAGGTAAAGTGATGCGCAGCAAATCCTATCCTTATCACGAGAGCATTCAACACCGAGTTGGGAAGTTCCGTATGGATAAAACCGGAAAATTAACTGGAGAAATGGAAACAACCTATACAGGTTGGCAGTTTGAGAACCATTTTGCCAATGTGAAGGAGAATAGAGATAAACAGATCGAAAACCTCAGACGATGGTATAACATCAACCGGATTGGGTTTAATCAGGTCGAGTATAAGATCGAGCAGAACAAAAAGCATCAATTGAATGAGAAAATAGGCCTAACGATCGATAATTATGGCCTATTGAATGGAAGTATACTCGTATTGATCCCAAATATCTTTAACAAGACCCCTGCTATCCCCGAAATCAGAAATAGGCAAGAAGTATTGAAGATTTCCCGTGGTTATACGGATATTGATGAAATCGAAATTGTCATGGATGATGGGGTCGATACAAAGATCATCCCAGCCGAAAAAATAATGGAGAATGAGATTGGGTCCTATAAATTGACGACCAAAGTGGAAGGGAAAACCATTAAAACGTATCGAAAAATTGAAATCAAGGAAGGTACCTATCCAGCCGATAAATATGAAGCCTTCGTGAACCTGAATAGATTCGCAAAAGAAAGTGATGATATTCGATATAATTTACCATTAATTGATAAAAAATAAAAAAATATCCTATATTTGGCTTGCCTTGGGGGATTAGCTCAGTTGGCTAGAGCGCTTGCCTGGCAGGCAAGAGGCCACCAGTTCGAATCTGGTATTCTCCACCAAAACACTTATAGGAAAAATAGGTATAGAAACAAAAAAAGAGGTGATCAAATGATAGGGCACTGAAAAAGTCCTCTTTTAGATTGGGCAAAAAAAGGAGTAGAAAACAACAGTTTTCTGCTCCTTTTTTCGTATCTTAAAGTAGGCTTTAACGGACATCAGGATGCTCTCTACCCAACAAAAAATACAGTTCAGTTCCTATTCAGGATTGTACGATATCATTGTCCCAAAAGACAATCTACTTCGCAAAATCAACGATCTTATCGATTTCAGTTTTATACATGACGAACTTTTGGAGAAGTATTGCCGGACCAATGGACGCAACGCTGAAAGTCCAATCAAGATGTTCAAATA
>NZ_PEAZ01000107.1:0-111767 GCF_002734245.1 Sphingobacterium sp. 1.A.4 | reverse complement strand
CTCATCCCGTCCTGGACCGCCCTGATCACTGAACGCTTCAGCTCGGTGGTATACCGCTTTGGCCCAATGGGCTGTCGCCCGAACTTCTTCATCCAGCGGATAAGGCTCAGTTCGGACACGCCGTACTGTTCCATCAGGTCCCGGCGAGGGACCCCAAGTTCGATCTGATCCAGCATGTGGAGGATCAGACGCTTGTCGAATGGCTGCTTCTTACTGGTCCGCTCCGCGAACTCAAACTCTCTTTCTATTGTTTCCATACACTTTGTTTTTGTGTATAGCTTTTTTAGGATTGGACAAACGGTCACCCTACAGGATGACCGTTGTATTTTTCTAAAGTTCTTTTCGAAGTCTGGCCACTGGAATATTCATGGCCTCCCGATATTTGGCAACGGTTCTTCTCGCTATGGAATAGCCTTTTTCCTTGAGGATTTCCGTCAATTTCTCGTCCGCTAATGGTTTTCGTTTGTCCTCATTGGCAATACATTCCTCCAAGATCTTTTTCACTTCCTTGTTGGATACCTCTTCTCCAGATTCTGTTTGGATGGCTTCGGAGAAGAAGGATTTTAATAAAAAGGTTCCAAATTCGGTCTGCACATATTTGGAGTTCGCTACACGGGAAACGGTTGAAATATCCATTTCGATCTTATCGGCAATATCCTTTAAGATCATCGGTTTCAGCATCCGATCATCACCCGTAAGGAAATATTCGTACTGGTATTCCATGATGGCATTCATGGTTTTCAGTAAGGTTTGTTGACGTTGTTTTATGGCATCGATGAACCATTTCGCAGAGTCCAGTTTCTGTTTCACAAATTGAACGGCCTCCTTCATTTTCTTGTCGTTCTTCTCCGCCTTCTCATAGTGTTCAAACATATCTTGGTAAGAACGGGAAACACGTAACTCTGGCGCATTTCTGCTGTTCAAGGTCAAATGTAAGACCCCATCGTTATTGCTGATGTGAAAATCAGGGATAATGTGCAGTTGCTTCCCAGCTGCTGCTCCAGAATCACCTGGTTTAGGATTTAGCTTCAATATTTCATTGACGATCTCTTTAAGCTCCTCGGAATTTACACCCAATTGCCTTTCGATCTTATCGTAATGTTTCTTGGTGAATTCATCCAAGTAGTCTTCCACCACCTGCATGGCTTTGCGGATAATGGCATTCTCCTGGTCTTTTTTTCGCAACTGGATCGCTAAACATTCCTGCAGGTTTCTTGCCCCAATGCCTGGAGGGTCGAATTCCTGGATGATCTTGAGCATATCTTCCACTTCTTTTTCTTCGACGATCACGTTTTGGGAAAACGCTAAATCGTCGATCAGGGAAGGGATGGGTCTACGTAGGTAGCCATCATCGTCCAAAGATCCGATGATCTGTTGACCAATTAAAAAGTCTTTATCGTTAAGTGCCAAGAGATCCAATTGGCTCTGTAGGTTTTCAAAGAAAGACGTTTGGATGGCGACAGGGATTTCCTTGCGGTTCTCATCATCATCGTTGTCATACCCACCACCGTAATCGCGGTAATCATCTTCTTGTATATATTCGTCTACGCTGAATTCTTCTTCATAGTTGCTTTCTTCCATGTTGTAGTCATCATCCGGGTCTTTGTCCGGATATTCTTCAACAGGATCGTTCATGTTAGCTAAGCTACCATCTTCAAGGGCAGGGTTTTCTTCAAGCTCCTCTTTGATCCTTGCATCCAAAGATACCGTAGGTACCTGGAGCAATTTGATGAACTGGATTTGCTGAGGTGATAATTTCTGAAGTAATTTCTGTTGTAAGGTTTGTTTTAACATGTCCCCGATTAATATTCATGGTAAAAATAGGTATTTAAATTGAATGAAATAGGAGTATTGAAATAATTACCGTATTTAGGTATAGTTTTTGTGGAGATATTGAACTGATTCCCAACAACCCTTCATGCAAAAATTGGTTTTGTTAAATTTCGTTAATTTTTCAAACATGTAAAGTTTTTGAGATTTTTGCTGTAGATATTTCCAAAGTTTTATTCATATTTACCCTATGTTTAAACGGGTCAGAAACAGATTTCTGCGTATTACGCTGATTCTTATATATTTCGTTATTTTATTTACTTGTGCGGTTCAGATTAACTTTTTAGGATTATTTGGTTCTTCACCCACCAAGAAAGAAATCCTATTACCTAGCCTAAATGTATCTTCTGAACTGTTTACGGCAGATTCTGTATTGATCGGCCGATATTATAAGCAAGACCGCGACCCCGTTCCCTACGATAGTATTTCCAAAAATGTAATCAATGCTTTAATCGCTACCGAGGATGTTCGATTCTTCAAACATCAAGGGGTGGATTTTATTGGTTTATTTGCTGGGGTGGTTTCCACCTTGAAAGGCGATGACCGAGGGGCAAGTACCATCACCCAACAATTGGCAAAAAACCTCTACAGAACCCGCTATAAGGATTCTCAAGGATTGCTAGGGAAAATTCCTGGAGTGGGTATCGTTGTTACAAAATATAAAGAGTGGATGACCGCTTTCAAACTGGAAAGCAAATACAGTAAGGAAGAAATTCTGACCATGTATTTGAATACGGTGTCCTTCAGCAATAATGCTTATGGGATCAAATCGGCATCTGTACGGTATTTCGATAAAATGCCGAGCGCTTTAACGGTCAATGAGGCGGCCGTATTGGTAGGGATGTTGAAAGGGACAACCCTCTATAATCCGATCCGTAATCCGAAAAATGCTTTGCAACGTAGAAATACCGTTTTAGGGCAGATGCAGAAGGAAGGCTACATCAGTGCAGAAGAGAATAAGAAATTCGCTGCAGATTCCTTGGGGCTGGATCTGAACAACCAGGAGCAACGAAACTCCAACGATTCCTATTTGCGTACTGCGGTAGAGAAATGGTTGGAAAAATGGGCAGAGGAAAATGAAATTGATATCTATACCAGTGGTTTAAAGATCTATACGACCATCGATTCCAGGATGCAGAAGATAGCAGAAGATGCGGTGAATTCCAAAATGAATGAATTACAGCGGAGATTGGATAATGTATGGCGCAATCAAGATCCTTGGCGCGATAAGGAGGGGAATGTCATTCCAAACTTCTTGGAAGACCAAGCCAAAAAACTGCCTGTTTTTACCTATCACATGGAAAAGTACAAGGATGAGGCCAAGGTGTTCGAGGAGCTGAACGTGAAAAAAGAGATGGAAGTTTTCACTTGGGATGGGATGGAAAAAGTGAATTATTCCAGCATGGATTCCTTAAGACATTACATCAGTATGTTGAATACGGGTGTTATGGCGATGAATCCTTATAATGGCGAGATCAAAGTTTGGGTAGGAGGTATCAACCACGATTTCTACAAGTTTGATCATGTCAACCAAGCGAAGAGACAGCCAGGGTCTACCTTTAAGCCATTTGCCTATGCGGCAGCGTTGGATGCTGGAAAAGCGCCATGTGATAAATATGAGGACAAACCAGTTAAGATAGAATTTGTTAACAATAAAGGGGAGCATGAAATTTGGGAGCCAAAGAACGCCGATTGGACCTTTTCTCATAGGCAATTGTCGCTAAGACATGCCATGGCTCGTTCATTGAACAGCGTAACGGCACAGATCACGGAAGAAGTGGGTTGGGATAAAGTAGTCGAGATGGCCCATAAAGTAGGGATCGAGAGCAAATTGGAATCTGTTCCTTCGGTAGGATTGGGGTCTAATGAAGTGACCGTTTTCGAAATGGTGCGTGCTTATGGGACATTTATGAACCAAGGGAAAAAAACAGAACCGATTTTGGTTTCGCGAATTGAGGATAAGGATGGGAAGGTGATCGCGGAATTCAAGACTGAGCAGAAGCAGGTGATGAGTCCGGAGAATGCCTGGTTGATGACCTATATGCTTAGGGGAACGATGGAAGAGTCAGGAGGTACCTCACAAGCTCTTTGGGAGTGGGATCTTTTCGATGATGAAAACCAAATCGGGGGTAAGACCGGTACTTCATCCGATTACGTGGATGGATGGTATATGGGTGTTACAAAAGACTTGATCACAGGAGTTTGGGTAGGTTGTGATGAACAAAGTATACATTTCAACAGTTCCGTGAATGGGGAAGGATCGAAGACAGCATTACCGATCTACGCGGTGTTTATGGAAGAGCTTTATAAGCATCCCGAGTTGGGCGTTACTTTGGGGAAATTCCCGGAGCCAACGGTGGAAATTTCCAAATCGTATAACTGTCCTGGTCCGCGGATACGTGTGGAAAGCCGTGGTTCCGGATCGGATTCCACAGCAAATGAGGAATCATCAGAAATCCCTACGTTAACCCTGCCTGAGGTAATAAGGGAAGAAGAGACTGAAAACAATTAAAAATAAGTCGTTCGGATTTTTTATTTTTAAGTACTAATTATTGGTTATGAGATTAAAAGATACTTATCTATGGAAGTTTTTGGGGCTGCAGGCTATACTGGTAATTTTAATGGCCATAGTACCCCAGCAAGGAAATGCCCAGTATTTTGGGCAGAATAAAATGAGGTATAAGAAGTTGGATTTCAAAGTTTTTGATACGCCTCACTTCAATATCTACTATTACCTGCAGAACGATTCCATGATGAATTGGCTGGCAAAAGAATCCGAAGTATGGTACGAATTGCACCAACAGGTCTTCCAAGATACCTTTTCCAGAAAAAATCCTATAATTCTTTATAACAACCATCCTGAATTCCAACAGACCACTGCTATTTCTGGTGAAATCTCTGTGGGTACGGGGGGTGTGACAGAAGCTTTTAAACAGCGGGTTGTGATGCCGGTGATGCAGATCAACCAACAGACAAGACATGTATTGGGCCACGAGATGGTGCATGCTTTCCAATACCGGGTATTGATGGAAGGAAATGATTCCACCCGTTTGGAAAGTGTGGCCAATATCCCCTTATGGATGGTAGAAGGTATGGCGGAGTATTTTTCGATCGGAAAGAAGGATGCTTTTACATCCATGTGGATGCGTGATGCCTATGCAAGAAATGATATCCCTAGTTTAGGGCAGATGACGGAAAATATGAACAAATATTTTCCATATCGTTATGGCCAAGCTTTTTGGTCCTATGTAGGTTCTACCTATGGGGATACGGTGATTATGCCTTTGTTCATCGAGACGGCAAAATATGGTTATGAACATGCCATTCGTCGTGTTTTTGGCTACGATGCCCAAACGATGTCTACCTTATGGCGGAGCACCATGGAAAATACCTTCCGTGGATTGGGCAAGGATACCACTTCTAGGCCAATCGGACAATTATTGTTATCCAAAAAGAATGCTGGACGGATGAATGTGGCGCCGGCCATTTCGCCTGATGGAAAATATGTGGCCTTCCTATCCGAATTGGATCTCTTCGGGATCGACTTGTTTCTTGCGGATGCGCAGACGGGAAAGATCATCCGAAAGCTCGGCTCACGGTCAACAAGTGCTGATATTGATGAATTTAGTTTTATAGAATCCGCAGGAACCTTTTCCCCGGATAGTAAGAAATTTGCTTTTTCGGTGTTCAGTGAAGGGAAGAACAAGCTGATGATTTTGGATGTGGAGACCGGGCGTACGGTCGATCTGACCGCCATGGGGGAGACTACTGAGTTCACTAATATTACCTGGGCGCCGCAGGGTGATCTGGTAGCTTTCTCCGGTCTGAAGAATGGTTATTCTGATATCTATACCTATAACCTCAGCACAAAAGAATTGGTTCAGTTGACCAATGATAAATATTCGGATTTTCAGCCAAGTTTTTCCAGAGATGGAAAATACATTGTCTTCAGTACAGATCGTGTAACCTTAGAATCTTCTTCACGTAGTGTGGATATCCCAATGAGTCTGGCACTGATCAATCTACAGACAAAGGCAGTTGAAAACCTTCCTGTATTTCCTGGGGCAAATAACCTGAACCCGCATTTTGCGGCCAACAGCAAGGACATCTATTTCTTATCCAACAGTGATGGTTTCCGGAATATGTTCCGTTATAATATCGAAACCCAGGCGGTGGATAGGATGACGGATTTCTTTACAGGTATTTCGGGTATTACCGAATATTCTCCGGCCATGAGTATTTCGGCAAATGATGAAATCGTTTATTCTTATTTCAAAGATAATTCCTATACGGTTTATCGGGCGAATGCATCCGAATTTGAACCTTTGCGCGTAGATGCTGGGACAGTTGATTTCGAAGCGGCCATGTTGCCTCCAAGTGCAAGCAGAGGCGTGAATGTAGTGAACACCAACCTTCGCAATTTTAATGCGTATGCCAGGATTTCAGACTCCCAGATCAAGGAGATTCCTTATCGTCCAAAATTCAAATTGGATTATCTGGCCAATAGTGGCGTAGGGATGTCCGTGGGATCACGCTATGGTGCGGGTATTGCTTCAGGTATTCAAGGGATGTTCTCGGATATCCTGGGTTATAACCAGATCTTCGCAGCAGCCAATATCAACGGAGAGATCTATGATTTTGGAGGGCAGGTTGCCTATATCAACCAAAGAAGCCGCTGGAATTGGGGTGGTTCTTTATCACATATTCCTTATCGTTTCGGTTTTTATGATTATGCATACCGTAATTTAGGGAATGGTGAAGAGCCCGTAATCGATCAATATTTGGTTCGTTCTTTCCAGACGCAGGCGGATGCTTTTATTGCCTATCCATTTAATCGTAACCATCGTTTCGAGATGGGTGGGGCAGCTTCCTATAACTCTTATCGTGTAGATCGTTTTACGCAGAGTTTATACAGTTATTATGGAACCAGGGAAAGGGTTCCAAACGATACAGCGGCCATGGCATTAGGGGTAAGGGATCTAGATCCTTTTACCTTGATGCAAGTGAACGCTGGATTTGTAGGCGATAAAGCGGATTTCGGAATTGCAGCACCGCTGCAGGGCTTTAGATACCGTTTAGGAGCAGAGCAATATTTCGGAACCTATAAATTCACGGCTGTGAACGTGGATTTAAGAAAATACCACCGTATCAAACCGATTACCCTGGCTGCCCGTGTGTATTCCTACATGCGTATAGGTGAAGGTGCGGATCGTTTGTACAATATCTACATTGGATATCCATATTTGATTCGTGGTTTTGAGGGGAATTCCTTCGGTGCGGACTCTAAAATTGGATTCAATGATCTGTCGGGCTCGAAAATGGTGGTAGGTAACTTTGAGGTTCGTCTGCCGTTTACCGGTCCTGAAAAGTTGGCGGTACTGCCTTCGGGATTCTTGTTCTCGGATCTGAACTTCTTTGTGGACGCAGGTTTGGCTTGGAGTGATGATTCGAAGATCGTATGGCAAAAAACAGATGCCGATAAGGTGACCAGACAAACTTCTGATGGAACATCCTATCAGGTATATCCAGAGAATTTAACGATGCCGGTATTTAGTGCGGGGGTTTCCCTTCGTGTTAATCTATTCGGCGCTATGATATTAGAGCCTTACTATGCCATCCAGCTGAATAATCCAACACGTTCTAAATTCGGAACCTTCGGATTAAACTTTGCACCGGGATGGTAGTCAAATTGATTGACCGATGAGTAGGTTAAGAGGTTAAGGTAAGGTTATTAAGGCCGTTGTTTACTGCTTATGCATAAACAGCGGCTTTTTTGTTGCGACACAAGTTTTGGGGGAGAGGCAGGCTCAACCAATTAGGGTTCTGTTTTCTAACCAGTCGTTCCCTTACGATGCGACCAAAGCTAAGTTCATTCAGTTTCTTTTCTGCATCAGCTTGGTTGCTGTACATCTCTAAAAATACCACTCTGTTCAACAAGGCGATTTGTTGGATGTCGGTTGTCATTCCTGCTTGAAGAAATTGTCTGTTCGCGTCGGTGCTGATGTAGATATAATAGGTATTCATGATGCTTTTAACTAAAATATTTGGTTAATTGAATATGTTTTGCTAATTTTATTGGCACAATAATACTAATAATATTAGTAATTCAAAAATTAATTGAAAATATTTTATGTCGAACATCTCATCGAATCTTAAGTTTTTACGTAAGAAAAAAGGCTTAACCCAACAGCAATTTGCTGATTTAATGGAAATTAAAAGGGCTTCTGTTGGAGCTTATGAGGAAGATCGTGCGGAACCAAAGTATGAATTGCTAAAAAAAATAGCGGAATATTATGAGTTGACGATGGATGAATTGGCGAATGAAGAGATCGATGAGAAATGGAAACCAACGCCTAAAAGTAATGCATCTAACCTTCGGGTATTATCTGTAACGGTGGATTCGGAAGATCGCGAAAATATTGAATTGGTTCCGGTAAAGGCGAGTGCTGGTTATTTGAATGGCTATGCGGATCCGGAATTTGTTAAGGAATTGCCAAAATTCTCGCTTCCGTTTATGAAGCAGGGTAGTTACCGTGCCTTTGAAATCAAAGGGGATTCTATGCTTCCTCTGCCTACGGGTTCTATCATCGTAGCGGAATACGTGGAGAATTGGCACGATATCAAATCGGGAAGTACCTATGTGATCGTTTCAGCCAATGATGGGGTAGTATACAAACGTATAGGACAAAAATATAAAGAGGATAAAGGGTTGAAATTGGTTTCCGACAACAAGACCTATGAACCTTATTGGGTGGATGCATCGGATATCCTTGAAGTATGGAAGGCGAAGGCCTTTATTAGTACCGAGTTTCCAGAGCCTAGCCCAGAGCCTACTTTGGAAGGTCTTTCGGCGATGATGGCACAGATGCAGAAAACCATCAATTCGGTTGTGGATAAAAACTAGTTCTTTATTTAGAAAAATTTTTCTTACCTTTGTTTCATCTGAAAGGAAGGGGGCATGGTATGCCCCCTTTTTTAATTCAATTATTAAAATATGCAGGTTGAAGATCGCGTAATCGAGTTAGTAGAAGAGAAAATCGCAGACAGAGATGATTTATTCATCGTTAGTGTAAAATTTCTGAAAAATGGCGTACTGGAGATTTTGTTGGATGGAGATCAAGGGATTTCCATTGACGATTGTGTGAAGGTAAGTCGCCATGTTGGTTTCCACTTGGAAGAAGAGAATGTGATCGAAACAGCCTATCGCTTGGAAGTGTCTTCCCCAGGAATCGATTCTCCACTGGAACTGCCTAGGCAATATCAGAAGAATGTGGGCAGAAATGTGAAGGTAAAACTAGCAGACGGAAACAAAAGAGAAGGTAAATTGGTTTCAGTTTCTGACTCGGCAATCGTAATTGAAGAAAAAGTAAAAGAAAAAGGAAAGAAAGCTGTCGATGTACAGACAGAACTTCCATTAGATCAAATAAAGGAAACTAAGGTGTTAATTTCATTCAAATAGAAATGAGTAGTAATATAAACTTGATTGACTCTTTTCAGGAGTTCAAAGATTTCAAGAACATCGACCGTCCTACAGTCATTACGGTATTAGAAGAAGTATTCCGTAGTATGATCCGTAAGCGTTTCGGTACAGACGAGAATGTCGATGTCATTGTGAACCCAGATAATGGTGACTTGGAGATTTGGCGTACGCGTGTGGTGATGGAAGATGGATTCTCTGAAGATGATGATTTGGAGATCGAATTGGCTGAGGCTCATCGCTACGATCCTGACCTAGAGGTTGGTGATGATTATATCGAGCAGATTACATTAGAAAGCTTTGGTCGTCGTGCGATCTTGGCAGCACGCCAAACATTGGTGTCCAAGATTTTAGAATTAGAGAAAGACGAAGTTTTCAAAAAATATAAAGATCGCGAAGGCGAATTGGTGATCGGTGAAGTGTACCAGATCTGGAAAAAGGAAATCCTTGTTCTTGATGAAGATGGTAACGAGTTGATCCTACCAAAAACAGAACAGATCCCTGCGGATTATTTCAAAAAAGGAGATAGCATCCGTGCGGTTGTTCACAAGGTGGATATGATGAACAATAATCCGAAGATTATTATCTCTCGTACAGCACCGGAGTTCTTACAACGTTTGTTCGAACTGGAAGTTCCAGAGATTTTCGATGGTTTGATTACGATCAAGAAAATTGTTCGTGAACCAGGAGAGCGTGCGAAAGTAGCAGTAGAATCTTACGATGACCGTATCGATCCAGTTGGAGCTTGTGTGGGTATGAAAGGTTCTCGTATCCATGGTATTGTTCGTGAATTGCGCAATGAGAACATTGACGTGATCAACTTCACGACCAACCACTCTCTATACATTACCCGTGCATTAAGCCCGGCAAGAATCACTTCCATCAAGATTGATGAAGATGGAAAAACGGCGGCAGTTTATTTGAAACCGGATCAGGTTTCTTTAGCGATCGGTCGTGGTGGTCACAATATTAAATTGGCTGGTAAATTAACTGGCTACGAAATCGATGTTTACCGTGAAACCGATGAAGAAGAGGAGGATGTGGATATCGAAGAATTCGCAGATGAAATTGAAAGCTGGATCATCGACGAGTTTAAACGCGTTGGTTTAGATACAGCAAAATCGGTATTAGCTCTTACAGAAGAAGAGTTGATTCGTAGGACCGACCTTGAAGAAGATACGATTCGTGAAATCGTACGTGTTCTTCAAGCGGAATTTGAATAGAAATATCGAAAATAATGGATTTAACAATTTTTAATAAATTGTTGAATCCATGTAAAAAAACATATTTTTGTATAATAAACACATTTTATAGATAGTAGATGTCAGAAGGTAAAAGCATAAACTTGCTAAAAGCAGCAAAAGAACTCAACATTGGTATCGGGACCGCGGTGGAACATTTGGTGAAGAAAGGATTCGAAGTAGAATCTAAGCCAAATACAAAACTGAGCCCGGAGATGTATGGGGTTCTTTTGAAGGAGTTTCAAGGTGATAAGATTGTTAAAGACGAGGCAAAACAAATTGTTATTGGCAAGATCCGCCGTGAAGAAGGTCCTGTGGTAGGCAACGCAACACCTGCAAATGAGTCTACTGAAGAGAAGGAAACCCCTTCTGATGTGAAGGAGATTTTGATCAAGAATACTTCTACTGATACCCCTGCGAAGGAGGAGAAGAAAGAAGAGGAATCTCAATCTGCTTTGAAGGTGGTTGGAAAGATTGATCTGGATAGTTTGAAGCGTGGCGCTAAGCCTGCTCCGAAAGAGGAGCCGAAAGCAGAGCAGCCTAAAGCGGAAGAACCAAAGCCTGAGCAGCCGAAGCAAGAGCAGCCAAAACCAGAACCTGTGAAGGAACCGGTAAAAGAGGTAGCGAAAGAAGAGGTGAAAGAGAAGGTAGAAGAGAAGCCTGTGGAAAAAGCTCCGGTTCAAGAAGAGGTCAAAAAACCTGAACCTCCTAAGGTAGAAGAAAAACCAAAAATAGAAGCTAAAAAAGAGGAGCATGTGAAAGCTCCAGTTGAAACACCTGTGAAAAAAGAAGAACCTGCTGTAAAACCTACAGAAGCAAAACCTAATCGTCCACAAGGTCAGGACGATGTGATTCGTGCGCGTTCAGAAACATTGAGTGGCCCTAAAGTGGTTGGTAAGATTCAATTACCGGCTGCAAGACCAAACAAACCTGTTGCGTCATCTTCCAACAATGCTGGAAACAATAACGACAACAAGCGTAAGCGCAAGCGTACGAACAAGCCATTAGGAGCGGGTTCAGACGGGAATCAACAGAACAATAACAACAACAATAACAACAGACAGGATGGAAACAACCGTCCGCCACACCAAGGAGGTCAAAACCAAAACCAAGGTGGTAACAGACCACACAATAGAGGTGGAAACCATCCGAACGATCGCCATGGAAACAAAGGTCGCCATGATAACAGAGGTCCTAGAAAACCGGAGGTAGCGAAAGAAGAGCCATCGGAAAAAGAGATCCAAGATCAAATCAAGGCAACATTGGCTCGTTTGAGCGGTGCTGGTAAGTCTGGTAAATTTGCACAACGTGCGAAGTTACGTCGTCAGAAACGTGATGATATAGCGACTTCTGCGGAAGAGGCAGCATTGGAACAAGAAATGATGTCGAAGGTATTGCGCGTTACGGAGTTCGTAACGGCAAACGAATTGGCAAACTTAATGGATGTTCCAGTAACGCAGGTTATTGCAACCTGTATGAGCCTGGGTATGTTCGTGTCCATCAACCAACGTTTGGATGCGGAGACCTTATCCATTGTTGCGGAAGAATTCGGATACCAAATTGAATTTATCAAACCAGAGGATGAGGAAGTAGCTGAGTTGGAAGAACCAGATACAGAATCACGTTTGGTTCCTCGTGCCCCGATCGTTACGGTTATGGGACACGTTGACCACGGTAAAACATCGTTATTGGACTTTATCCGTAAAGCAAATGTAACCAAAGGAGAAGCGGGGGGTATTACCCAGCACATTGGTGCCTATGCGGTTCAATTGGAAGATGGTAAGAAATTAACCTTCTTAGATACACCGGGTCACGAAGCCTTTACGGCGATGCGTGCTCGTGGTGCGAAGGTAACAGATATTGTAATCATCGTTATTGCAGCGGATGACGCGGTAATGCCTCAAACAAAAGAGGCCATCAACCACGCGATGGCAGCAGGAGTTCCTATCATCTTTGCCTTTACCAAGGTAGATAAACCAGGAGCAAATGCAGATCGGATCCGTGAGCAATTATCTGCGATGAATATCTTGGTAGAGGATTGGGGTGGTAAATACCAGGCTCAAGAGATCTCTGCGAAGACAGGTGAGAATGTTGACCTACTATTAGAGAAAGTACTATTAGAAGCGGAGATGTTGGAACTGAAAGCCGATCCTAAGAAACGTGCGGTTGGTTCTGTAATCGAAGCTGCTTTGGATAAAGGTAGAGGTATTGTGACTACGGTATTGGTACAAGGCGGTACTTTACGTGTGGGAGATCCTATTCTTGCCGGTTCTTATTCCGGTAAGGTGAAGGCATTGACCAACGAACGTGGAGAACGAGTTAAAGAAGCTGGACCATCGATTCCGGTACAGATCTTAGGTATGTCTGGTGCGCCGACTGCAGGTGATAAACTTTATGTGTTAGAATCTGAATCGGAAGCTCGCCAAGTGGCAAACAAACGTCTACAATTGCAACGTGAGCAAGGTATGCGTGCTACGAAACATATTACCTTGGATGAAATCGGTCGTCGTTTGGCAATCGGTAACTTTAAGGAACTTAACATCATTGTTAAAGGTGATGTGGATGGTTCGATTGAGGCATTATCTGACTCCTTGTTGAAATTATCTACGGATGAGATCCAAGTAAATATTATCCACAAATCGGTGGGTGCGATTTCTGAATCCGATGTATTATTGGCATCAGCTTCTGATGCGATCATCATCGGTTTCCAAGTACGTCCTACGCAAGGAGCACGTAAGTTGGCAGAGAATGAGCAGATCGATATCCGTTTATACTCCATCATCTACGATGCGATCGAAGAGATCAAATCGGCGATGGAAGGTATGTTGGCACCGAAACTTGAGGAGAAAATCGTTGCTGAGGTGGAGATCCGCGAAACCTTCAAGATTTCGAAAGTGGGTACCATCGCCGGATGTATGGTCTTGGAAGGAAAGATCAACAGAAACAACGACATCCGAATCATTCGTGAAGGCGTCGTGATCCATACAGGTAGATTGGCTTCCTTGAAACGTTTCAAAGACGATGTGAAAGAGGTTGCTCAAGGTTACGAATGTGGTCTGAACATCGATCGTTTCAATGATATCCAAGTAGGCGATATTGTAGAGGCATTCGAGCAAGTAGAAGTAAAACGTAAGCTTTAATCAGCTTGACAACAATAAAGCAATCCTGACCAGCAATGGTCAGGATTTTTTTTTATTATCTTTGGCACATGTACAAATTCAGTGTTTCCGAGATCATACAACAGCCAAACCAAAATGTGTCTATACGGTTTAACGATCTATCCGGAGAATTTCCAAGCTACAAGGCCGGTCAGTTCCTGACCTTATCTTTTCAATTTGGTGAAAGGGAGGTACGGAGATCCTATTCCTTCAGTAGTTCCCCTGTTTTGGATGAGCCTTATGAAATCACGGTTAAACGGGTTGAGAATGGCGAGATATCGCGACTATTGCACCATAAATTAGCTGTAGGGGATCAGATCGACGTGATGGAGCCTCAAGGGCTGTTTACCTATGAACCCTCTGAATCCAACGATTATACCTTGTTTCTATTTGCTGCTGGAGTGGGGATTACACCCTTGTTTTCTATATTGAAAACTGCTTTGACTGCTGAATCCAAAAGTAAGATTGTATTGGTGTACAGTAACAGCTCTAAAGAGCAGACCATATTTTACGAGGAGCTGTTGGAATGGCAAGCCAAATATCCGGATCGTTTGCACATTGAATTTATCTGGTCGAATGTGAAGAACCTTCTCAAGGCGCGATTGAACAGGGAATATATCTTAGAACTGGTTAAAACCCATGTGCTTGCTGGGGAGAAAATCCTTGCTTACATGTGTGGACCACTCTTCTATATGGACTTGGTTCGTTTTACCTTATTGGGAATGGGCATACCTGATGAAGACATCCGCAAAGAAATCTTCTTTTTTCCGGAGGAAGAAGAGGATGAAGATGAGAAAGAAGAAGAGCCGGTTGATACGACAAGTTATCAGGTTATTTTGAAATTCCAAGGTCAGGAACATGAGTTGACCATCCCGTATAATAAGACGGTTCTGGATGTTGGGTTGGAACATAAATTAAAACTTCCCTATTCCTGTAAATCCGGTATGTGCAGTACCTGCATTTCACAGGTTACAGCAGGTTCTGTGCGGATGGATTATAACGAGGTATTGACGGACAATGAAGTGGCTAGGGGGCGTTGTTTGATCTGTGTTTCCCATCCTTTGGAGGAAGGGACTACTATCGAGGTTCAATAAGCGGGATCCGAGGTTCAATAACCGGGAGCTGGCAGCCTAATGCCTTATTGAGATCTTTGGCAAATTGTTGGGATAGGAATGTAGTGTCTTGGTCTATTTTCTGGTGGATGAAGAAATAAACTTCTTGAAGACCGAGGTTCTTCCATTCCTTAAGCCGGATGACCCATGCGTCCAATCTTGCTTTATCGAGAATGGGATTGGTGGAAACAAATCGGATAAAAGCGGTGGGCGAGGTGAGGGGCATCTTCAATAAATCACGCCTTCCGGGTGTATCCACAATGATTCCGGTTTTCTTGGTCTTTCTATATATTTCTGTGAGTTGATTAAGGATCTGGGCATCAGAAAACCATTCTTCATGCCTTACTTCCACGGCCAAGGGATAACCTTTTGGAAACCGAGTTAGAAAGTCCTCCAAGCGATCGATGTTCTTTGGACGAAAGTTCTCCGGCATCTGCAAAAAGGCCATGCCCAGGTTCTCCTCAAAGAAAACCGTTGCATCTACAAAACTCAAAACCTTCTCGTCGGTATTGATCAATCTGGAATAATGGGAAATACTATTCGTTATCTTCGGACAGAATTTGAAATTCTCCTGCGTTCTGTTCTTCCATTTGATGACCTGTTCTTTTGTAGGCATCCTATAAAATGGACCGTTGAATTCCAATGCATTGAAATAGCTGGAGTAGTAAGGCAATTCATCCTTCGTGCCCCTTGGATAGAAACCTTTTAGATCCGCCTTTGACCATTTCGGATAACCCAAATACAGCTGAAAAGATTCTTTATTTTTGATCTGCTTTAGAAAGTCTTGACTTTCCTGATCAATTTCCGGCAAACTAAAATCAATGGATGATGGATCATCAACTCGTCCAAACTTCATACTAAACCCCCTCTTTAATAGCTTGCAATTTAACGGATATTATCTTCCTTTGGAAATCATTTCCAAGGCTTTTTCAATAAAGGGATCATTACGATTTTTAACATCTTCCCAAGAATAACCTACTTCCACATCAGGCTGGACACCTAACAGGTGGTGCTTAGTTCCATCAGAATTGACAACCTTTATACCTGAAAAGGAAACCTGTATTCCGCCTGGAAGATGTAGTATGTTGATATTGCCATTGGCACCAGCTGTGGGTTTTCCGATGATGGGGCCAATCTTTCCAAACTTTACCCAATCCAGAATGCTTTCTGGAGAACTTTGGGTAGCTTGGGCGGCAAGAAAATAGAATTTTGCTTGCGGGTGGTTTTCTTCAGGAAAGAGGTAATCTTTTCTGACCACAAACTTTTTATTCGTTGGAGAAAGAATGTGGTAGCTTAAGAAATGGTCAGAAACGAGGGTGTCTTTCACTAGTCTTCCCAATAGATTTTTTTCCTCCACATCGATGTTTGAATACCCTCGAAGATCGAATATAATATGCATCTGGGGATCATCAATATACCTCAATAGCGTATCATTCACTGGATTCTTGGAAAAGTTGAAATAGTAGGTGCTATCATTTAACAATTTATTGTCTGTGCTTTCCAGGAAGGAGGTGTACAGAAATCTATCTTGCTGTTGGTGATCCCTTATGCTTTCGATTTTTTTCTTTTTCTTGGATATGGGATCCATAAAGACCAACTTAGCCAGCGAGTTTTTTGGGCCGTACAATAAATGGAATTCTCCCGCTCTAACGATGAGATTAGCTTCTGAGCCTGATCCAAAATACTTTTGGGTTTTCCATAGTTCTGGGATGGTTTTTCCATCGATGCTCAGCAGTTGGTCGCCAATTTGGATCTTATCTTTTAGGTTGTCGTTATGGATATTCTGAATATAATAATTTCCATCGACATGGATGATGGTAATGGGTACAGTATGGGTATACAGATCTTCCGTGATGAGATTGGTGAATAAGATATGCGCATCCTGGTAGGTATGTAGTATTTTTCGAAGGCTAAGATCATATTCCAATAGATCTTTAGAGGCTAGTACCTCCGCAAGGGTGTTTCTTAAGAGTTCTTCGGCTTCTTTTTCAGATAACGTATTGTAAACATAGGCGGTTTGAAAAATATTCCAAATACTGATTACATTAGCTAACCTTACATTCATGTCTTTTTGGTTCTCGGGACTGAATAAAGGGTAAGGTAATTTCTTTACATATGGTCCATTCCAAAAATTGGAAACAGGTCTTGGGTAGGTGTGTTTTTCATCGGCATAAACGGCCAATGGAAAACTGATCTTCAATCGATCTGATAGTTGAAGGGATACAGAATCTCCAATCTGATTCTCTTCTTCGAATATTTTTTGGTCGTTTTCAATGATCCGCATGGTGAATTGTGGTTTAGCCATATTCATCGTATCGGTCAACTCTTTTATACTAAAGCTCTTGCCTTCAATGCTTATGCTGTCTGATGAGAGGTTTAATTTTCCGATATCATCCATAATCCCCATTTCAATCTGCAAATGAGTTGCCCCTTGCGGGAGGGTGTCGCTTAGGTAAAAGACCCCATTTTCTTCCTTTAGATGATGGCTGGCTCTCAAATCCATTTTTTGGAAGGTTTGGATCAACCTATCTTTATCGGTAGCATAAGAGAATTTGAGTTGGAAAGGCTTGCCTTGAAGGCCATCCGGAATTCGAATGTTTACAAAATTAAAATAGTTTAGCCAGAAATCGGATAACAAGGACCTTCTGTTCAACCTAATACTTTTGAAAGCACCGTTGATATTACTATAGAGGTCCATCCCCCTTTGCTGCTTACTAACAACCCTATTTTTAATTTCTCTTGCTGGAGGTAAAGCAAGAATCGTATTCCCATAGGTCATTTTCAAGGAGGGTTCAAGTGGAAGAAAAAATTTAAGAAGAGAATCTGCTAAGGCTTTTTCTGATGGAGCAGCACGGCTTAACCGAACGCCCTCGACCATCACGGCATCCCATCCAGGTGAGATTAAAATGCTATCCACCATATCGGTCGGTGAAAAATGTCGAATGGCCCCTGCAACTTTGGCAAAGGCAGTTAATCGATCAATCTCCTCTTGGTGCTGCTGTGCCTGTGCAGGTAGTTGTAAAGAAGTAAGGCAGGTAAATGCTATAAAGGCTAAGAATCTGTTCATCATAATAAATCGGTTGTATAAAGTATCTACCTTCGAAAGTCTTAATTTCTTGATAGACATCAAAATACAACCGATTTATTTATGTTTTTTTAACGAATAATCCTTTTCTAGGGCTGGCTTATTTCAATTTATGTTTTACCCCTGTAAACGTCATTTTTACCGGAATGATCAATCCATCCTTATCAAATTTCATTTCATCAATACAGGTTTCTCGTTCATTCGCCGCTTTTTTGCCCAATGGACGACGATGGTAGACGATATAGTATTTATCCTTTTTCGGGATCTTAATCACCGAATGATGTCCGGCACTGGTAGCAACCTCTGGATCAGATTCCAATATGGTTCCTATGCGTTTAAAAGGGCCAAATGGCGAGTCTGAAATCGCGTAAGCAACCTTGTAATTTGGCAATCCCCAGCCACCTTCTGACCACATAAAATAATATTTACCATTTTTGATGAACATAAATGGTCCCTCCACATAGTTTTCCGGGGTAATTTCCTTATAGATGGTTCCATCTGGGAAGGGAACAATGCTTTTGAAATCATCACTCAATTTCACCACATTGCAATGTCTCCATCCGCCATAGTACATGTAATGTTGTCCATCCTTATCCTTAAAAACAAACTGATCTATCGGTTGGGCGCCATTTACGATGTCGCTAATAAGCGGTTTACCGATCAAGTCTTTGTAAGGTCCCTCGGGTTTATCGGCAACTGCTACGCCAATTCCACCTACTTCCCCTTGATGAACATCATTGGCCCCAAAGAAAAAATAATATTTACCCTTATGATGGACCACACTTGGCGCCCACATGGCTTTATGCGCCCAACTTACATTACTGTTTGTCAACACCTTTTCATGTTTCTTCCAGTTCACCAGATCCTTGGAGGAGAAGGCGTCGAAAAAAATCTGTTTTTCGTAGGGAGCAGAGTAAGTAGGGAAAATCCAATATTCTTTGTTGAGGATCATCCCTTCCGGATCGGCATACCATCCAGGAATAACAGGGTTCTGTTGAGCGAGCGCCGTTGAAGAAAATAAACAGGCAAAAAGTAACGATTTGAAATAGGTAGATTTCATTGATTAAAGGTTTTAGTTGGTTTAAATATACAAAAAAGAGCTAACCTTAGGTTAGCTCAAAACAACTGATTTTGGATTATATATAAAGAAATTACAATTTGTATAAAGAAATTACAATTTGGATTTAAAGAATTATTATTTGATAGGGTAAGTCACTACGACATTGCTGATTTTCCATCCATCTTTCGAATTACATAACGTAACGTAATCGTTTCTGGTAAAGTTTTCAAAGGTCGTGGTGATCTGCACGATGCTACAATCTTCATTCTTCTCAATGAATTTGTAATCGGATTCACATTCCATTTTTACATTTTTCAAGGATTTCAAATACTTTATCATAGCTTTTTTCTTGATGTTCTCCGAGCTGCGGCTGTTTGGCGTAGAGTAATAGAAATCGTTGGTGAACATGTGGTCTACCAATTCGATATTTCCTCTTAGGGTAGCATCGATATAGTGGTCTACAATGGTTTCTACTTTGGCAAATTTAACTGGTCCTTCCATTTCATTTGCAAATAATGTACTTGATAAAAAAGTCATTACGGTGGTTACGATTAAAGTGATTAGCTTTTTCATATCTTTTTATTTTTTTTTGTGGTTAATTGTTCTAATTATTTGATTCAAAGGTATATGGAAAAGCAACGCCCAAACATAGCGTTTAGGCGTAATCACATTAATTTTCGGTGAATCCCCGAAAAATTTCGGCGAAATTATTTTGCATTTAAGAAGAATCGATGAAAGAATGCCTTTCTACCCAATTTTAAAGGAGGTCATCGTCAAAGCACCAGCAACTGCAGCATCATTAAAGATGGTCAACTCCTCATTTTTCTCCTGAAGAGCCAAAGCATACAGCATTGGTATATAATGTTCAGGAGTAGGAATGGCCAATTGGAACTCTTTTCCCTGTTTATGGAAATCTATTAAAGGTGCATGGTTTCCGGAATTGATATATTCCTTCATTTTTTCATTGGCTGTCTGTGCCCAATCAAAAGCATAGCCTACCGTGTTCAGGTTTTTCCAGGAAACCAAGCCCAGGTTATGTACGATATTTCCAGAACCGATGATCAATACCCCTTTCCTTCTTAAGGCCGCCAATTCTTTGGCCAGCGCATAATGATGCGATGCGGGTTGGGTATAATCGATGCTCATTTGAATAATCGGAACATCCGCATTAGGGTAGAGGTGTTTAACGACCGACCAGGAACCATGGTCCAAGCCCCATTTCTCATCCAGATGAACCTCTTTACTGCCTACGATCTCTTTGACGGCCTGAGCAAGTTCAGGAGATCCCGGCGCAGGATATTGTACATCGAAGAGCGCTTGAGGGAATCCACCAAAATCATGGATGGTGGTTGGGTTTTCCATAGCGGTTACAAAGGTGCCTCTAGTTTCCCAGTGGGCAGAAACAACCAATATAGCGGTTGGTTTTTCGATTTCATGACTTATCTTCCTAAATCCCTGCACAAATTCGTTTTCCTCGATGGCATTCATCGGGCTACCGTGGCCCAGGAACAACACCGGCATCTTCGCCGTATGATTCAGCTCATCAACGAATTTATTTAAGCTATTTAACTTAACAGCCAATCCGGTAAGGGGAAGGGCGGCAGCTGCGGCAAGGAATTGTTTTCTGTTCATATCATCCATTTTCTTTGTCCTTTCTATTCTAATAATACAAAGGTCGCAAGAATTGGATGGTGGGTGGTATGAATATTCGGAAAAAAGATATGATAATTAAGAAATCAGTCGGCGCATTTCCTCTCGGAATTCCGATGGGGTCTGTCCGGCTTTCTTCTTGAATACGCTCGTGAAGTAAGCTTTATCGGTATATCCCAACTCAAAGCCAATCTCTGCTACGGTTTTGTCTGTGCTGAGCAATAGGTTTTTGGCCTCGATCAACTTTCTGGTTTCGATGATTTCGGACACCGATTGTTGGAGGATATTTTGGGTGATAGTGTTCAGGTTTCGAGCGCTCATGAATAATTTCTCCGCATAATACGCTACTCCTTCTGGTCTTCTGAAATTCTCCTCCAAAATGCTTAGGAAGTTTTTAAACGTTGTATCCTGGTTTTTGTAGAGTTGCAAGCTGTTCGGCTCCTGTTTCTGCCGTTCATCTTCAATCATGATAAATAAGCTGCTCAATAATTCTCTAACGATGGAAAGCGATGGCTTTTCCTGTCTCATTTCATCAGCGATCAGATTACAGATTATGATCAACCTATCAAAACATCTGCCTTCCTTAAATTGGAGGTTAGCATTCTCATGGTAATTGCTGTATAGGTTAAAGGTAGTTTCGGGTATAAATTCACTCTTGAAACGCAAAACCCAGTAAAAACATTCGCCATCAAGGAGCTCAGGAGATACACGGTGGATTTTTCCGCGGGTAACAAAACAAACGAAGGGAGCTTCATATTGATGGGTCTTAAAATCAATAAAATGCTCAATCTTTCCTTTTACACCGATAATTAGTTCTTCAAAATCGTGCTGGTGGGCTTCATTTAGGGAAGAATGAATTTTTTCCACTTCTTTTTCGTCAACTTGGTAGATTTTAAATAGATTTTCCATGTGATTTATCCCTTCTATCTTAAAATTGCATAAAATTTTAATAAATCAAAGCTTAAAATCTATATTTTTTATTTGAAGAGGCCCATTTCTGTAATGGGTATTTTTATCACTTACCAAAAAATGATGGTTCAAAGCTTTTTCGGATTCATGAAATATAAAATTTAATGAGTTTTTGTCAATAAAATCCTTTTTTAACAAAAATATTCTCAATAAAATTCAAATTTTATTTCATTTTTAATATTTAAAAACTATTTTTGATGTAATTAATTTAAATTTTATGGTTTTATCAGGTAAAAAGTCAATTATTCCTTCTCTTTTAATGGGTTTGGTGGTTATAATCTCCTTGTTTTTCACCAAAACACCCAAAATAAATGATACATCAAGCTATAATTATGCAGATATTGCTTGGATGCTTACCTCTACAGCATTAGTTTTGATCATGACACCTGGTTTAGCCTACTTTTATGGTGGAATGGTCAAAAAAAAGAATGTTATTTCTACCATGCTGCAGAGTTTTATCTGTATGGCGGTCGTTGCGGTAATTTGGGTGGTATTCGGATTTAGTCTCGTGTTTGGAGAATCACTCGGAGGGATCATCGGGAATCCATTTAGTTTTTTCATGTTCAATCAGGTATTGGAACATGAACCTTGGGAGGCTGCCGCAAGCATACCTTTTGCCTTATTCGCCATCTATCAATTGAAATTTGCGATTATAACCCCCGCTTTGATCACGGGAGCTTTTGCAGAACGCATCAGGTTCACTTCCTATGTGCTCTTCATTTGCCTCTTTTTCATTTTCATCTATGCACCATTGGCACATGCCACCTGGCATCCTTCCGGGATTCTCTTCAAAATGGGTGTGCTTGATTTTGCGGGCGGAACGGTGGTACACATGTCTGCAGGACTTACCGCCTTGGCATCGGCAATTTATCTAAAGCGGGGCAAAGACTATCAACAACATAACCCTGCGCGAATTACCTATGTGTTATTAGGAACAGGCATGCTCTGGTTTGGTTGGATAGGTTTCAATGCCGGATCTGCTTTTGGAGCGAATGCCCTAGCTGCTACCGCATTGATAACCACTTCCACCGCTTCGGGAGCAGCCGCTTTGACCTATATATTTTTGGATGCAGCCAAAGGCATAAAACCTTCAGCAATGGGGGTATGCATTGGTGCAGTGGTCGGTTTGGTCGCCATCACGCCAGCAGCAGGATTTGTTACCTTCGGACATTCCCTAGTTATCGGTTCGGTAGCCGCGGCGGTCAGTAAGTTTGTGATCGAATGGCGGACAAAATCCAGAATTGATGATACCCTGGATGTTTTTCCCAGCCATGGCGTGGGAGGGATGGTCGGTATGCTATTGACCGGTGTATTTGCCAGTAAGCACATCAATCCGGCCATACCGGATGATGGCCTTTTCTTTGGTGAGTGGAAATTATTCAACGCCCATGTGATAGGCCTACTTGGAGCGGCTGTTTTTACACTCGTTATGGCATTTTTGTTATTAAAAATTACAGATATGATTTCACCACTAAGGGTAACAGATGCCGAAGAAGAAGTCGGCCTGGACGTTTCTCAACACGGCGAAAAACTATAAGATTCTTTCCTATCCAATTTTCCTAAATTAGACCCTAATGATCAAAATCGTTAGGGTTTTTTCAATTAAACAAAACCATATGGATTATTTAGTGTTCTAATATTAAGATCAATAGGAAAAAAATATGCATTTTAAAAAATCAACCTTAATTGGGCTATTTTCAGCCGCTGTACTGTTTGCTACTAGTTGTAATTCCAACCAGAAAACAGATGGTGAAGGTACGGATCTGACACCTGTTGAAGGAAATGATCCAACCCGCTATAATCTTAATGAACCCGATAAGGATTTGATAGAATTGGATTCCTCCAAAATGGATTCCACCATTATAGATTCTGCTCAGTAAAAATCATTCTTTTATATTTTTGTTAGTCAAGCCTGAAGGTGTCATGCCCATCAGGCTTTTTTATTTATATTTACGGAAAATTAGTAGATATGAACCGCTTTCTCCTGCTCCTCTTGCTTATTCTTCAATTACCTGCAGCAATGGGGCAGCACCGCTTGGTAGGAACGGTTATCCATGGCGATACCAAGAAGCCAATTGCCGGCGCTTCCGTTTATATCAATAACTCTTCCATTGGGACGAGCACCGATAAATCCGGTAATTTCAGTTTGCATCTCGCTCAGGCTTCTGTTTATGAATTGGCCGTATCGGCAATGGGTTATCATGCCACAACGGTTCAAGAGCAAGTTCCTCAAGAAGGGAAATTGGAAATCTCCATGAAAGAGCGAGCGACCCAGATTGAGGAAGTGGTGGTCACGAATTATGTCAAAGATGGATGGTCGAAGTGGGGGCGTTATTTTACAGAAACATTGGTTGGACTGGGATATTATGCCGATCAGACCAAGATCCTAAATCCCGAAGTGGTCCGGTTCAGGTACAATCAGAAAGAGAAAATCTTAACCGCTTCCTGTACAGCTCCTTTAATCATCCGGAATGAAGGCCTTGGGTATGAGATTGTCTACGAATTGGTTAGGTACAGCTCCAACTTTACGACCAAATTCTTTTCCTACGCCGGAAATTCCTTTTTCCGGGACATCGGGAAGGGTAAGAAAAAATATATCCAAGCACGAAGAGATGTGTATGATCTCTCTTTCAAAAAGTTCCTAAGAGAAACCTTAAAAGGCGATTGGGAGAAAGAAGGTTATGTGGTTCGAAAATCGGTACATAAGGAAAATGAGGTTAAAAAGCAGGCGGATGAAAAATTGAAAGCCATCAATAAGGAGGTTTTTGAGAAATACAATTTTAACTTTAACCTCTATTATGCTTCCCAAAAAGAAGTTTTGCCCAGCCATGTAGAAGCCTTACGGGCGCAATCCCGACAGCACGAATCCATTACCTACCTGATGGGGATCATGAAGCCCCATCAGATCATTTCAGGAAGGGATACCGCCTTGGGATTAGTCCAGATAGATTTTCCTGACTATCTCTATATCATCTATCCTGAACGCTTTGCCAAATCCAAAAATCCTATGCTAAAGAAAGCCGCTTCGCAGGTAACTGAAGTATTTCTTCCGAATAAAGAAGGGATATTGCTGGATGTCTATGGAGGGTATTTCCCAACCAACAATTTGGTGATGATAGGGTACGGGGTAGCATATGCCAAATTGGGCTTCTTATTACCCTATGATTATGAAGAGCCCGAAAAATCCCGTAATAAATAATCCAAGCCCAATTTCTATGGAAATCCATGGATTTATGCTTAGCTTTATTGGATAAAATCACGAAATAATTCGCATAGAACAGGCTGCCCATGGGGATGTTAATTATAGGATGTATATTGGCTATCATCGTAGGGGTCACTCTCGGGATGATCGGAAGTGGGGGTACCATTCTTACCGTACCGATCCTGGTATACATCATGGGGGTAGACCCGGTATTAGCGACTACCTATTCCTTATTTGCCATAGGCATCACTTCTTTTATTGGCGGGACAAGAGGGATTATTAAAAAAGAAGCCGATATCAAAAAGGTGTTCAGCTTTGGGCTGCCATCCCTTATCGTTGTCTTCCTTACCCGATCCTTTATCCTTCCCTTGGTTCCAGAGGTTATACATATTGGTCCATATGCCATTCAACAGAATGTAGCTTTAATGATTGTGTTTTCCTTCGTGATGCTGGCATCATCGATCAGTATGATCCGGACAGCCCAAAAAGGAATCGAGACTCCTAAAGTAGCTCATGTGGTTCCTTTGGAAATCATTATTTTACAAGGTGCTTTTGTAGGGCTTATTACCGGATTGGTTGGAGCAGGAGGGGGATTCTTGATTATCCCTGCCTTGGTGAATTTTTACTTTTTACCCATGCGGAAGGCTGTAGCGACTTCCTTGATCATCATCACCATCAATTCCTTCTTCGGAGTCTTAGGGGATATCGAGAAATTTGCGGAATTTGATTGGAAATTATTGGGCTTTTATACCGCTGGAACCGTATTAGGAATTTTCATAGGCTTTGCCTTTGCCGATAAGGTATCCAATAAATCCCTAAAGATCAGCTTCGGCTATATGATCCTGTTGATCGGAGCTTACATCTTGGTCAGGGAAACCCTGTTGGCCTAGCATCCAATCAAAAATAGACAATCGTTTGCATGTAGCGTTTCAGAAAAGAAATCTGTATCTTGATGTACATCTAAAACCTAATCTTATGTTTCAAGCTAGAAATAAATGGATTACCCTGTTTTCCATAGCTGTTTTGAGCTGCCAGTTACAGCCTGCTTTAGCACAGCAGCGACCTGTTGTACCTGCCACTTTCCAGGAATTGCCTGATCCGACTTCGGATGTTCGTTCCGATTGGTCAGCCGTCAAATCTGGATTGCATTCTTCTTTTGTGAGTATAGATAAGCGTTATCCCAAATCGGTAGCTCCTCAAATTTCCGTAGATAAAGATCAAACGCTTATCGGATGGAAAGGCGAGCGTGTGTCGGCACAGGTTCTGATCTGGTCTGCCCATTCCCAAAAGGATTTAAAAGTAGAGGTGTCGGATTTTAAAGGCCAGAACAATTCCAGGATACCCTCCAACCAGTTTTCGGCAAGGTTCATACGTTATGTGATGACGGATGAATTTGCTTCAGGATGTGGCCATCGGAAACCGGAAGACTTCGCCTCCTCCCTTTCGCCTGATATGCTGGATAACCTCAGCAAAATGGATCTGGATGCAAAAACAGTAAGGCCCGTTTGGATTACGGTGAATATTCCGACCAACGCCAAGCCAGGGAAATATGAAGCAAGGGTAAGCGTTTCTTCAGCTAATCAGAAAACCCAGCAATTAAGCTTATCCCTGGAGGTCTTGAATGTACAGATGCCCAAGGTGGCGGATTGGACCTTCCACCTAGACCAATGGCAACATCCTTCTGCAGTGGCTAGGGTAGAAGGGCTTAAGGTGTGGAGCGATGAACATTTTGAAGCCATGAAACCTATTTATAAGCCCTTGGCCGAAGCGGGACAAAAGGTGATTACGGCAACCCTGAATAAGGATCCTTGGAATGTGCAGACCTATGATCCTTATGAGGATATGATCCTGTGGACAAAACAAAAGGATGGCTCTTGGAGCTATGATTATCAGATTTTTGATCGTTGGGTGCAGTTTATGATGGATATGGGCGTGAATAAGATGATCAATTGCTATTCCATTATTCCTTGGAACAATGAGATTCACTATCAGGATCAATCTTCCGGTAAACTAGTCAATGTAGTTGCTAAGCCTGGAACGCCTATTTTCGAAGAATTATGGACACCTTTCTTAAAAGATTTTGTAAAACATCTTCAAGGTAAGGGCTGGTTGGAGCGAACCAATATTGCGATCGATGAACGCGAGCGTGCGCAAATGGATGCAGCCTTTAGCCTAATGAAAAGGGTCGCTCCAGAATTGGGGATTTCCTATGCCGATAACCAGAAAACCTATCAACGGTATCCGGATAGCGAGGATATCAGTATCGCAGTAGGACATCCCTCCTCCCTGGAGGACCTGATCGATCGTAGGAACAGAGGATTGAATTCCACTTTTTACATCTGTTGCTCGGATGCTTTTCCAAATCAATTTACCTTTTCAGATCCGGCAGAATCCACCTATTTGGGCTGGTATGCATTGGCCTCTGGATTTGATGGCCTCTTAAGATGGGCCTATAATTCTTGGGTCGAAAACCCTTTGCAGGATTCCAGGTTCCGGACCTGGCCGGCTGGAGATACCTATATCATCTACCCGAAGGGCCGAAGTTCGATCCGTTTTGAGCGGATGCTGGAAGGGATCCAGGATTATGAAAAAGTATTGCTGCTTCAACAAGCCTTACAAAAGAAGGGCGATCATGAAGCCATGGAAGCCTTGGCAAATGCTATCGCCAAACTGAATAATCCAAAGCGATTTGAGGGATGGAATTCCGACCTGAATAAAGCCAAATCATTGCTGAACGAGCTGTCGAGAAAGCTTTAAATACCAATAGACCGTAAATAAATAGGGAAAGGCCAAGGGTCTTTCCCTATTTTGTTTTTAGGATAATTTTAATATATTTGAGAATACAATTAACGTTTTAGTAGCTTTAAAACGAGCTTTTCTTACGATATAAACCCTAATCAACACCTAAAAACAATATGAAAATAACGACAACATTTAGCAAGATTTTGATCTTGGGATTACTTTGTGGAGTATCCAGTTTGCCTTTGAAAGCACAGAACTGGCATCGTACCGATGAAGATCGTGCAGTGGCAGTTGAGGTGGATACCCTGAAGAAAAAGGGATTTACCTTAATTTGGATCAATAAGGAAAAGAATTTTGATCCAGCCTTGAAAAAACAACTGATTGACACCTATTTTACCAATTATCCGAAATTGGCCAAAACATTTAACAAGAATACACGCAAAGAAGTTACTTTTATTATTGATCCGGACTACAAAGGGGTGGCGGCTACGGCAGGAGGGATTGTTCGCTATAGTCCAGGTTGGTTTGCCAAGAATCCGAAGGATATCGACGTCGTAACCCATGAAGTGATGCATATTGTGCAGGCTTATCCAAATAATGCCGGGCCGTGGTGGATAACCGAAGGTATTGCCGACTACGTGCGCTTTAAATATGGTGTTGCCAATGAGGAAGGGAATTGGCGGTTGCCGGAATATAACCCAAAGCACAAATACACCGATTCCTACCGAATCACGGCACGTTTTTTTAATTGGATTGAAACGAAAGTAAAAAAGAACACCATGAAAAACCTTGATTTGGCAATGCGCTCAAAAAGTTATACTCCAGATTTTTGGGTAAAACAGACAGGTAAGACCATTGATCAATTATGGGAGGCATATGCTGCTAATCCTGCTATTTAAAGCAATTTATTATGAACATACACAGAAGAATATCGAGATTTCTATTTGCCGTGCTGATGCTACCTGCTTTTTCTTCCGCCCAGGAAGCGAATTTAGGTCAATATGTGAAGCCTTTGATCGGGACAGCAAAGATGGGGCATACTTTCCCCGGCGCCACGGTGCCCTTTGGGGCGGTTCAATTGAGCCCAGATACCGATACCATTCCTTACTCCGTCGACGGCAAATATACGGGAGATGTCTACCGTTATTGTGCAGGTTATCAGTACGATGACCCTACAATCGTTGGCTTTAGCCATACCCATTTCAGTGGCACCGGACATTCGGATCTGGGGGATATCCTGGTGATGCCGAGCCAAGGTAAGGTTTTGCTGAACCCTGGTACGGCCGATAGACCTCAGGATGGATACCGCTCGCCATACAGCCACGACAATGAAGTGGCGGAAACCAACTATTATAAAGTACGCTTGGATAAACATAATATTTTGGCCGAGTTGACAACGAGTACCAGGGTAGGCATGCATCGTTATACTTTCCCTTCCAATAAGCAATCCCATCTGGTATTGGATCTTACATCCGGAATCTACAATTACGATGGGAAAAACGTGTGGACAGTCGTTCGGGTATTGAACGATTCAACCATCACCGGTTTTCGCCAAACCAACGGATGGGCAAGAACGAGGACCGTTTATTTCGCGATAAAAACTTCGAAGGCTTTTAAGAACTATGGTGCCAAATATTTTGATAGCAACGTGCAGTACAAAGGCTTTTGGCGTAAATTCAATCAACAGGATAATTTCCCTGATCTAGCTGCCCATAACATCAAAATGCATTTGGATTTTGATACCGAAGCAGGCGAGCAGATCATGATGAAAGTGGCTCTGAGCCCCGTAAGCATGAAGAATGCATTGACCAATATGGAATTGGAAACCCCAAACTGGAACTTTGACCAAGTAGTAACGAAAGGAAAGCAGGCCTGGGAAGCGGAATTGGGGAAATTCAAGGTGGATATGTTGAATAAGGAAGATCTGATCAATTTCTACACCTCGGTTTATCATGCTAACCTGATGCCTACGGTTTATATGGACAGTAATGGTGAGTACAAAGGGTTGGATCAAGAAATCCATAAGGCAGAAGGATTTGTAAACTACACTTCTTTCTCGCTTTGGGATACTTTTAGGGCTTTCCATCCTTGGTTGAATTTAGTGGATCCAAAAAGGAATGCAGACATCGTTTCATCGATGATGGCACATTATGATCAATCGGTGCTGAAGATGCTTCCGATCTGGTCGCATTATGCCAATGATAACTGGTGTATGAGTGGCTATCATTCGGTTTCTGTGATCGTGGATGCCATCATGAAAGGTGTTTACCAAGGCGATGCAGAAGCTGCTTTGGCTGCTTGCGTACAGACTGCGAAGGCCAGAAGGTATGAAGGAATCGGTGAATATATGGATCTGGGCTATGTTCCGGATGATGTAAATGGGACATCGGTTTCCAATACCCTGGAATATGCCTATGATGATTGGTGTATCGCGCAGTTGGCGAAGAAATTAGGAAAAGCGGATATTGAAGCCGAATTTTCTAAACGAGCAGAAAATTGGAAGAACCTATACGATAAGCGGATTGGATTTATGCGTCCAAAGGATAGTAAGGGGAATTTCAGGGAGAAATTCGATGTACTGGAGACCCATGGTCAAGGCTTCATCGAGGGGAATACATGGAATTATTCGCTGTATGTGCCCCATCAGCCAAAGGAAATGATGGAGGTTATGGGCGGACAGAAACGTTTTGAAACCTATCTTGATTCCTTGTTTACTATGCACCTTCCAGATAAGTACTTTGAGCATACCGAGGATATTACTCGAGAAGGCATCATCGGAAATTACGTGCATGGAAATGAACCTTCGCACCATGTATCCTACCTTTATAATATCACCAAAAGCCCTTGGAAAACGCAAGAACGTGTAAGGCAGATTATTCGAAATCAGTACCATAATGGAGCTGCAGGATTGGGTGGAAATGACGATTGTGGACAGATGAGTGCTTGGTATCTGTTTACTTCCTTAGGTTTTTATCCGGTATCTCCAGGTTCAACAGCTTACTGGATCGGTAGTCCATTGGTGAAATCAGCCGAAGTAAAATTATCCGATGGAAAAGTTTTGAAAGTCCTGGCCAAGAACCAGTCGGAGAAGAATGTATATGTGCAGAAAGTCCTGTGGAATGGTACAGAGATTAAGGATTTCTTGATCAACCATGAGGATATCATAAAAGGAGGAGAGCTCAGCTTTTTGATGGGATCTAAACCTAAAAAATAAAAAATATTCCAAAGAAGAAGCCGTATCGGTTTTCCACGATACGGCTTCCCATTTACTTAACAAAAATATTTTACCCGAATATTTTTATTTAGCTTTTTCCCAACCTGGATTCTGTTCCAGGTTTTTATTTAATACCAAATCCTCGATAGGGATAGGGAAGAAGTACATTCTTTCGTTGAAAGTTCTTCCATTTGAGGAAAACAGAACAATTTTCCAATTTAGCCTATTTGGTTTAATTGGTTTTCTGAATCGTAAATTGTTCATTGTTGGTGTTTGATTACAATAATTTTTTTTGGATGAAAATTTAGAATTTGCTTTAGTGCTATAATTTGCATCCAATGTAGACGATAAGAATTGTTTAATCAAACGAAATCAACGGAAACGATTGCATTAATGAGTTATAATTATTTCATATAAAGAATAAAATGTGTTTATAACAGGAGATTGTGGATTAAAAATAGTTAATTTTTAAAAATTAATATTTAGAGGATATAATTTGTTTTTTAATTATTTTTAAATTTTGGTACAATTTTGATGATGTAGGATCTCATTTCTTCTTCTGTCACATCGACCTCTGCAATGGAAATAGGGATTATTCCATTTTTTGCTTTAACAAACGTGTCCCTGACAAAGAAATTCTTCATTCTTGCGGCATATTTGTCGGGATCACTTACTAAAATCTCCATATAATTTTTGTTCAAGAAGATATCCGCAATATCTTCTGAATGGATAAATCCGGCTGCTTTTGCAATCGGTGTGGTCTGTGCCTCAATCCCTTCGGTGGAAATGCGAATAGCTGTTTCATCGGGATTCTTGGGTGCCAACTTTAATTTTAACCACCCCCCAATACCCAACAAACTGACAAATATAGATACCACACGACCAACGAGCCACACCCTGGTTTCAATGAACCAGATGAAGATCACCATGGCAATTCCGAGAACCCCTAACAGTAGGAACATATTTGCCATTTTGTTCTGCCCCCCTTTTCCGTATTTTATTTCTATTGTATCTATAGTTTTTATTTATAAATCGTTCTTCAATGCAAATGCAAATTCTTTTATGTTTTTTTCTGGCCAAGGAGAATACCAATGGTAGGCCTTTCCTGCCTGGATAAGTTCGATTTGTCTTATACTCACCAGATGCTGATCTACGATCAATGCCAAAACGGTCTTGGGATCCTCCGATTTTAACTGGTCGATCTTTTTGATGTCTCCATCGGCCAATTGAAAGGATATACCAAAGGAATAGGGCGCCACTTCAACAAATTCGACTTGCGATAGGTGATGAGCCGGTAGCAAAGGCTCAGGATTGAATTTGCTGTTCTGTGGCATCTGGCTATCATATACTTCAACATGATAAACGCCATTTGGTTTTTCTATGGTGAAAAAGGCAAATGGATTTGCCTGATCAGGCTTTCCAATTTCCTTAACTCCGGATATTAATCGTTGGGCATCCAGATATCGTTCATCATACATGATTTCCAATTCATACTCGAATAATTCATATTTTTTGGAATGTTTGGACATGATTTCCTCTGAAGTCTGATGCTGCATTTTGCTGATTTCCTTTTCAGAAAAGATCGATTCAAATTTATTGATCAATAAACTATCCATAGAGGGTTTGAAGAATTTTTCCTCGTAAGCCTGTAAATCCTGTTGGTTTATGCTTTTGTATTTTTCCTTAAGTGCAGTAGGATTGATGTCCTTGACCGCTTGTTGGAATTGTTCCAAGACACCAAGTTTTTGCAAAATGGCCTTTGTATTCACTTCGTCCTGTGAAGCAGCATCACAACCAAACAAGCTTAAAAAAATAAGGAGGATCATAGGGTTTTTCATAATTTCTTGATTCAAAGACTTTATTTTTCCACTTCTAAGATAGCGTTTGCCATTTAAAAATATTGTCCTTCTCCTCTTTCTGCCTTGTTGAATTATATAATTTGGCTATGAAAATCCTATTAGTCTTCTTAAATTGCTTATGTTTTAAAAACATTTATCCTAAACCCTAAAAAAATGAAGTTTAATCTCCATTTCCTATGTTTTGTTTTTCTGATCCTACTGGCGAATTCCAGTTTCGCCCAAGAGAAGATAAAGATCAGTCATATGCCGTACATCCAAGCACTCACGGATTCTACGGTATCCATTATCTGGACCAGTAATAAGGATGCCATCGGATGGGTAGAGCTTGCTCCGAATGATGGTTCGCATTTTTATCAGCAGGAGAGACCGAAATTTTTTGCCGGTAAATATGGTTTCAAACATGTTGGGTCGGTTCACCAAGTAAATCTCAAAGCTCTGACCCCAGGTACTACCTATCGGTATAGGGTGTATAACCAGGAGGTTTTGAAACACGAAGGTACCAAAGTGCAATATGGTGATGTAGTGGCTACCAATGTTTATCGGCAGAAGCCCTTGACATTTTCTACGCCAAGCCCTAAATCTTCAGTTTCTTTTGCTGTGATCA
Source organism: Sphingobacterium sp. 1.A.4 (assembly GCF_002734245.1). Taxonomy (NCBI): domain Bacteria; kingdom Pseudomonadati; phylum Bacteroidota; class Sphingobacteriia; order Sphingobacteriales; family Sphingobacteriaceae; genus Sphingobacterium; species Sphingobacterium sp. 1.A.4. The sequence goes on along the minus strand of NZ_PEAZ01000107.1, from coordinate 78,564 downwards.
ATGATATTCATGGTAAAAATGAGCTGTTGAAAAACCTGATCAATCAGGTCGATTTAAAGCAAACGGACTTTGTGGTTTTCAATGGAGATATGTTAGATAACATGTTAAGTGAAGAACAGATGTTTGGCGGATTTATGGACACCGCTATCCGGTTATTTGCCAGTGAAAAGCCCATGTATTATTCCCGTGGGAACCATGAAACAAGGGGTCCTTTTGCCGTAGCATATCCTAAATATTTCCCTACGAATTCGGGCGAATTATATTATCAGTTCAACCAAGGGCCAGCAGCTTTTATCGTATTGGACTGTGGGGAAGACAAACCGGATAGTGATATCGAATACAGCGGAATAGTGGATATGGATGCTTATCGGACGGAACAAGCCAAGTGGTTGGCCAAGGCGGTTGAAAATCCATCATTCAAAAATGCCAAGTATAAAATAATCATTTGCCACATGCCTGCAACAGGAGGGTGGCATGGCATGGAAGATTTAAGGGATAAATTCCTGCCTATATTAAATAAAGCGGGCGCTCAGATCATGTTGAGTGGCCACTTGCATACCCATCGGATTCAAAAACCAGATCAATACGCTAATTTTCCTATTTTGATCAATTCAAATGTGCATGTGATCAAGGCGCAAATGGACGAGAAGGAGGGTAGATTCCGTGTTTACGATCAGAGCGGAAAATTTATCGAAGAATTAAAGATCAATCCCTTGAATTGATCGTATAAAGAACAAACAGGAGGCTGTATCAAAAAAAAGATACGGCCTTTTTTTTGTCCAATTAGGTTCTTGGTCGAAGTGAGGTGTAAGTGACATGTAAGTGAGTTGTAAGTGTATAAAGGCACTTACAACTCACTTACATAGTACTTGCATAGTACTTACACAGTGGGGGCAAAGAACCAAGAAAGCGCATTTAGCTACCAACTTTTTTAAATATTTAGCATGTAAAGACATACGTTTTATGTTAAATGATATTATATTTGATTTATAGTTTAATTAGTCGTGTTTAATAAATATGAATAGGCTGTTAAAGAAATCTTCTATTATCATTAAGCAAGCTTTTATAGCTTTAGGATTATGTTGTATCGATTTGCCTGTTGCAGTCGCTCAAATAGATTCTTTATCTGAAAACTATTCCCAACCAAGGTATGGATTTCATCATAAGGTATTCCGAATTGAATATGTAGCTCCAACCGTTTTTATGACCTATGGACTGATGTCCATTAAGAATCCCGTTGTTAGATCGCAAGTGATGAATATAAAGTTGGAACTTCAAAGGAATCATCCTAAAAAGTTTCCCGTGGATGACTATTCACAATATATGGCGACTGCCGCTTTTTTGGGTTTAGAATATGCAGGTATCCCGGCAAAACATAATCTTAAACAGCGATTGTTCACAGGGTCTGTTTCACATATTATTATGGGTTCCGTGGTTAACTTAATGAAACAGACCATGCCGGTCATGCGGCCCGATGGTTCCGCACAGAATTCTTTTCCCTCTGGCCATACGGCAACTGCATTTGTAGGGGCAGAATTGTTGTGGCAGGAATACCATGATCGTTCGCTATGGTATGGCGTGGCAGGTTATGCAGTAGCTGCAGGAACCGGATTTTTTAGAATGTACAATAATAAACACTGGTTGAGTGATGTGGCCATGGGAGCGGGAATTGGTATCATGAGTACGAAGATAGCCTATTGGATGCTACCCATGTTAGATAAGCAAAAACGGATAATTCCAGGAAATTACTTATTAGTTCCAACCTATGATGGAAAACATTCGGGCATTTCCCTATTGGTAAACCTCTAAAAATTTTTGTACATTCCATCATAATTTTCACTAATTATGATACAAAAATCACAAGCTATTAAAAATAATGCCCAGAATGTCACAGACTATCCTAACAATAACACCTTCTTCCTTACTTGGGTATTCAAAACTGATGTAGAAAAATCTCATATAATCGATGGATTCAAGCGGATCTGTGCCTTGGTTATCAATCTGAATCATTCTTCCCAGAATAGGTTTCCAGATCGCAAAGCAAGTTGCGTCATGGGAATAGGATATGATGCCTGGAAGTATTTGAACCTACCGAATCCCTTACCCAAAGAGCTGAAAACTTTCCAAGAAATTAAGGGAAATAAGCATACCGCTGTTGCCACAGGCGGAGATATTCAATTTCATATCCGTTCGGATGAAAAGAGCTATGCCTATGATATGGCGGCAGAGATTTCCAGTTTTATGGCACCCATTGCAGATTGTACTGTGGAAGTCCAGGGATTTCGATATTGGGACAGCCGATCGATCTTGGGTTTTGTGGATGGTACGGAGAATCCACATGGTGATGCAAGGGAATATTTTGCTGTTATTGATGAACAAGATCCGACCTGCAAGGGTGGGAGCTACCTTTTTGTTCAGAAATATATCCATAACCTAAAAGCCTGGAATGATCTTCCAATCCATGATCAGGAAAAGGTAATTGGACGTTCAAAGGCCAATGATATCGAAATGACCGATGCTGAAAAACCGAAGAATTCCCATAGTGCATTGGCAAATGTTGGGGATGATCTGAAAGTGGTTCGGGATAATATGCCTTTTGGGAATGTCGCAAGCAATGAAATGGGAACCTTCTTTATCTGTTATGCAAGCACCTTCAGTACGGTGGAGAAAATGTTGAACCAGATGTTCATTGGAAACCCAGCAGGAAATTATGACCGGATATTGGATTTTAGTACAGCTGTAACCGGTGCTCTGTTCTTTGTTCCATCGATGGATATGTTGGATAAATTCTCCGGATAAGTTAACTTGCATTCATGGATTCAGCATCACCTATTCATATTTTTTGGTTTCGGAGAGATTTAAGAATAGCAGATAACGTAGGTTTATCTGAAGCCCTAAAAGACGGCTTACCTGTATTACCCATCTTTATTTTTGATACGGATATATTATCACGGTTGGAAGATCCCTATGATCGTCGAGTGGATTTTATACATCAAGCAGTTGCTGCTTTAAAAGCTTCATTTCAAAAATCGGGTTCCAGTCTGAAGGTCTTTCACGGAAATCCCTTAGCGATATTCAAAGATTTGATAGCTGAATATCGAGTAGAAAAGGTGTATTGGAATCGGGACTATGAACCGGATGCCCTGAAGAGGGATCAGGAAATAATTTCATTGTTGGAAAACGATCAGATCAAATGGAAATCCTTTAAAGACCAGGTTATTTTTGAAGGCAATGAGGTGTTGAAATCCAATGGCCACCCTTATACGGTCTATACTCCCTATGCGAAAAGATGGCGCATGAAGTTGGATCAGGAAGGATTGGATTTCCATCAAGCAAAACTGGAAAATCTCTTGACATTTGAAGATGAACGTTATATCAGCCTAGAGGAATTGGGTTTCCAAAAAACCGATATGGAGTATTCCGAACCTATTATAGATTTGGAGCAGATCCAGCAATACGATAAGCTTCGGGATTATCCGGCTCAGGATGGCAGCACAAAAATCGGGATACATCTTCGGTTTGGAACCATCAGCATTCGGGAATGTGTTAAGGTTGCTTTGGAAAATAATGCGACTTGGCTTTCGGAATTGATTTGGCGGGAGTTTTTTATGCAGATCCTCTATCATTTTCCCAGGGTGGTCCATGAAAGTTTCAAACGAGAATATGATCAGATCTCGTGGCGAAATAATCCTGCAGAATTTGCTTTATGGTGTGCCGGCGAAACGGGCTATCCCTTAGTTGATGCAGGAATGCGAGAACTGAACAGTACAGGTTTTATGCACAATAGAGTGAGGATGTTGGTGGCTAGCTTTCTGACAAAACATCTGTTGATCGATTGGCGATGGGGGGAAGCCTATTTTGCGAGTAAACTTAATGATTATGAATTAGCATCCAATAACGGTAACTGGCAATGGGCGGCTGGATGCGGTTGTGATGCCGCGCCCTATTTTCGGATTTTTAACCCCAGTATTCAACAACAGAAATTCGATAAGCAGGCCGAGTATATCCATAAGTGGTTAGACGAAAAAGCCTATACAACTGTTAGCCCCATGGTAGAACATGGTTTTGCACGAGAAAGAGCAATCGCTACCTATAAAAAGGGCTTAACAGCCGCAAAGTAATTGTGGTTATAGGGGTTTCAGAACTTCAATTTCGAAGGAAAGTTTATCCCAACCGTGTTCCATGAATTGACGGATATTCTGGTGGTCGGTGCCTTGAGGATTTGCCAAGACTTCTTCATAGTGTTCGGCAAACAATTTTAAGGTATCTTCCTTAGAAAGGTTGTTCAATTTAGCATAGGAAAGTACTTTGGCAGAACCTTGGTTCTGATCAGCTGCATTGTCCTGGTTGCCATTGATAAAGGAAGACGCTCTATATTCGTAATGCTGTTCTATATAGTTTATAACATCCTTGAATTGTATGGATTTGTTCTCCAATTGTTGTAGTAGATTTGATGTAGACATTTTCAAATATAAGAAAAGAGGCGCCCTTTCGGACACCTCTCTCATATAAATCTGAACATTTATGGGTATTATTTTTTGCTGCCACCTCTTAGTAGCGCAACTAATAATAAAATAAATACTGCTCCTCCAACTATCCAAACCCAAGGTTGTGCGAACATATTACTGTCGCCTTTGTCTACATCAACGTTGATGTCTAGACCTTTTTCTTGCGCAAATGCCTGAACAGACATCAAAACAAACATAATTAATGCTAATGCGCGCGTTTTTAAAATCAACATATTTTTCATACTCGAAATATTAATAATTTATAGATTGAGTATTAAACATCTAAATTGAAAAATGGTTTGTTTTTCAGCCTTCCCTGGGAAAATTATGGCGTGTAAACACCTAATTTTTTCTTTAGCACCTTACGGATACTATGAATCCTCGTTTTTATAGTTCCCTCTTTTATAGCCATATAACTAGCAATCTCGTGGTATTTGAAGCCTTCTAGGTACATACTGAAAATTTTATAATTTTCATCTGATAAGGTTTTCATTGAATTATGGATATCATTGACCACAAATTTTGATTCCGCTTGATTCTTGGTGCTGCTGGACATATTTTGTGTATAGGAGATTTCTTTTTCCGCAATTCGATGTATGTTATCACGTCGGTACCTATTCAAATAAATGTTTTTCATAATGACATATAACCAAGAAACGAGTTTCGGATGGTTAATGAACTTTTCCAAAGATTTAAGAGATCGGATAAAAGTTTCCTGTACCAGGTCGTCTTTTTCGGAAGGATCCTTTGTGAAGTTATTGGCGAGCCTTTTTAATACGGGAGAGTTTTCGAGGATAACATGTTCAATTTGCGTTTTCATGATGAGCGATTTTAAGTTCAATTGTACTTAATATAACGTATTGAAATTGAGTATGTTTTGCTAAAACGGGTTCCCTCTGTAAAATGGGTACTTATACGATAGAAAAAAGTTATACAACCTTTTTTGAATAAGATTGTTCCTTAATATTTACGTATTTCAATAAAATATAGGAGCAAAATACCTGAAATATGTTTTTATATACGGTAAATACCTATTCATAATCATGGGGTTAAGGAGAAAAGAATATTATTGCTTAAATTTAATGGTTTTTTGAGAATAACCTATTCTTAAAATTCATCCAGATGGGGTAATCAAATTCACTACATCTAACCTATATGTTAATTATTTGAATCTTTTCAATAATTATTAATAAGAAAATCATGCAAACCTCGGAAAACGAATTTACGAATGAAAATGCAAACAAGGGTCAATATTCCTTGTTTGAAGATGAATCTGAGCGAGATGAATTATGTTTTGATATCTTTTTTAAGGATGGTCCATTCGCTATCATCATTTTAGATCGTTTTTTCCAAGTTAATAAGGTTAATGAAAAGTTTACAGAGATCTTTTCTCAATCCAGTGCACAGTCGTACGGTAGGAGTATCTACGAGTTTTTACATTCAGAGGATGCACTCAAATTAAAATCCATATTCGAGAATCGGGATTCCATCAAATCGCCCTTACTTCTTCATCTTCATTTTATCAATAGGAAGGGAAATGGCTTTTTCAAGATGGATACTTACGTCAAAAAATATACAAATCGCTTGGATGAGGTGATGTATTGTTTATTGATGTTCGATCAGGAATTCTGTCCGGATCCGGATTGGATGGATGTGAAACAAGAGGTCTATAAATCCATTGTTGATACCCAAGAACAGGAGAGGAAGCGGATTGGGCATCAATTGCACGATAGTGTGGCCCAATTATTATATGCAACAAGGTTAAACTTAGAGCATTTCGCCCAAGAAAACCATGAACATGCTGCCATCATTCGTCCTATAAAGAAGATGTTGAATGATGCCATTCATGAAGTTAGGAATGTATCGATTGATCTGGTACCCTCGGTATTGCATGCATTTGGACTGAAAGCAGCGATAACTGCCATGACGGAGCGCATTTCCATGCCTGATTTTACGGTAGAAACGAGTCTTCCAATTGGTGTGGAGGAACTGGATAAAGATATGAAGCTGGTTATTTACCGCATAGTTCAAGAGCTTTTGAATAATACCCTGAAACATTCTTCAGCAAATAGGGTACAGATTATTATTCGAAATGGACAGGATCAATTGGAAATTGAAGTTAAGGATAACGGGCAAGGCTTTCCTTCAGATCTCAAAGAGAGTAAGCGGATGGGTAGCGGCCTTCGCACGATAGAAAACAGAACAGATTTATATAAGGGAAAATTATCAGTTATAAGTTCAGACAAAGGATCGTCGGTGTTAGTAACGTTAAATAAGGATTAGAAATGGCAGAAGTGAAAATATTATTAGCAGAAGATCATCTTGTGGTGAGGAATGGAATAAAATTGTTGTTAGACTCCCAACCTAATTTTGAGGTGGTGGCTGATGTGAACAATGGAAAGGAAGTGTTGGATTTATTATATGCAGGTTTGGATACCCATATTATTCTTACGGACCTAAGTATGAATGATATGGATGGGATTCAGTTGATTGCTGAGGTGAACGAGAAGTTTCCGGATATTAAAGTGGTTGTACTGACCATGCTGAACTGTGAACAGCATGTCACCAAATCTTTCGAATTAGGTGCCAAAGGATACTTGGTGAAGAATGTCGCTTCAGATGAGCTGGTGTTCTGCATCAATCATATTGCTAAAGGTGGCCGCTATCTATGTGAGGAAATATCCATGCAGCTCCTACAGAAAATGATTGATAAAAATAATCATAAATCGCTACAGATCGACCCAACAGAACTTGATTTGACATCAAGAGAAATGGAAGTGTTGGAACTGTTGGGCGAAGGTTATACCAACCTAGAGATTTCAAAGAAATTATTTTTAAGTAAACGGACTGTGGAAGGACATCGTCAAAACCTGATCGATAAGACCAAATCAAAAAATACCCCTGCATTGATTAAGTTTGCTATTCAAAACGGCCTTATTCAATAAAAAGAAAACCATTAGCTTAAGCCCGTGTTCTTTTAAAAAAAAGAACATGGGAAAGCTTGATCTATACCAAAAGAAAAGAGATTTTTCGAAAACTGCCGAACCTTCAGAAAATGGATTGAAAGATTCATCTTCGAAGTTGATCTTTACGGTGCAACGACATCATGCGTCGAGATTGCACTATGATTTTAGATTAGAGATCGATGGGGTTCTGAAAAGTTGGGCTGTACCCAAAGGTCCCTCGTTAAATCCCAAAGATCGAAGACTTGCTGTTGAAGTGGAAGATCATCCCTTAAGTTATGCTGATTTTGAAGGCAGTATTCCCAAAGGGAACTATGGAGCAGGAACGGTCGTGGTTTTTGATTCAGGAACCTATGATCTGGTTGCAGCAAAGAATGAAAAAGAATTCTTAAAACAATGGAAAGAAGGATCCATTAAGTTCGAATTGCATGGGGAAAAATTGAAAGGGGAATTTGCCTTGGTTCGGATGAAAGGGGATGACCCAACTAACTGGTTATTGATCAAGCATAAGGATGAATATGCCGTAGAAAAAGAGTATGATGCAGAGGATTTTATAGCGGCATCGGTTAAAAAAGAAGGGAAAACCTTTAAGAAAGAAGGTACATCTATTAAAAAAAAAGTCCTAAAGACAGAAGAGGCAACTCCTGAAACTTCCGAAAAGCAATCAAAAAAGAAGGCTGAAGCTGTTCCAGCTCCAATGTTAACCAAATTATCGCCTGATCTACCAGATGGAGCGGAATGGATCTACGAAAAAAAGTTTGATGGATTTCGAATTTTAGCCGAAAAAAATGGAGAGAAAACCAATCTTTATTCTAGAAACGGCAATCTGTTGAATAAACAATATCCCAGTATCGTAAAAGCTTTAGCAGAAATTGACAAGGATTTTGTTTTAGATGGCGAACTGGTCATTGAGAACAAACAGAACCAATCCCAATTTCAATTATTGAAATCTGGCGAACCTATTGCCGCCGGGCTAAGCCTTAATTACTATGTTTTTGATATGTTGAGTTTGGATGGGAATGATCTCCGCGACTTTGAATTGGAAAACCGGAAAGAATTGTTGAGATTATTTCTGGAAAAGGTCAAAGCAAAACAAATCCATTTTGTGCCCAGTTTGGACTTGCAAGTGGATAATATGCTGGTTCATGCGGAAGAAAATAAGTGGGAGGGGGTGATTGCCAAGGATAAAACCAGTACCTATCTTTCGGGGAAAAGAAGTTCTTCCTGGCTGAAGATAAAGTTACGGAATACACAAGAAGCCATTATCTGTGGTTACACGGTTCCTCAAGGTGGGCGGAAATATTTTGGAGCATTGGTATTGGGAGTTATGGAAAAGGGGGAGCTCCTTTACATCGGAAATTGTGGTACGGGTTTCAATGATGATTCTTTAAAAGAATTACATGGTAGCTTTAGTAAGCTCATTCGGAAAACTAAACCTTTTCCAGCTGCTGTAAAAATAGCTAAGGCAAGGGAAGTGACCTGGTTATCACCAAAATTGGTCTGTGACGTTTATTATTCAGAATGGACAATGGATAGACATCTTAGACATCCGGTTTATAAAGGATTGCGAGCAGATAAATCAGCTGAAGAAACAAAGCTGGAAGTTATTGAACCACAAGAAACAGAGAAGGGTAGTGCTATAGAAAAGGAGAAATTAGCTAACGAAAAGGAATTGGTTTTTGGAAAGAAAAAGGTTTCCTTGACAAATCTGAATAAAATTTACTGGCCAAAAGAGCAGATCAGTAAAGGGGAGATGTTAAGTTATTATGAGCAGATCGCTGATTTTATATTGCCTTATCTGAAAGATAAGCCCATATCCTTGAACCGGTATCCGAATGGGATCGACAAACCGGGCTTCTTTCAGAAGGATGTGGAACCCAAACAATTACCGAGTTGGGTTAAGACGACAGAAATCTACTCCAAGAGCACAGAGAAGACCATAGATTATCTGCTTTGTAATGATGTGGCCAGTTTGTTATTTATAGCAAACCTAGGTTCGATTGAAATCAATCCTTGGTTATCGACCTATAAAAAACCAGAAAAGCCCCAATTTGCTGTTTTAGATCTGGATCCCAATGGAGCAGATTTTAAGGAGGTGGTTCAAGTGGCCTTGAGCTGTCATCATATATTAAACAATGCAGAGGTTCCACATTATATCAAAACTTCCGGATCAAGTGGATTGCATATTTATATGAATATGGATCAGAAGTATGATTACGAATTGGTGCGGGATTTTGTTCAATTATTGGCAGAAATGCTGCAATCCGCGCACCCTGACACCACTAGTATCATTAGGGATCCTAAAAAACGAAAAAACCTGATCTATCTTGATTATCTGCAGAACAAGCAGGGGCAAACCATCGCCGCCCCTTATTCTGTACGGCCAAAGCCTGGTGCAACGGTCAGTGCCCCTTTACATTGGGAAGAAGTTAATGACGAATTATCCATTAAGGATTTCGATATCTTCAGTATGCCAAAGCGCTTGAAAGACCTAGCAGACCCTTGGGAAAACATCTGGAAGGATACGGTGGATCTCAAAGCTGCAATCAAGAAATTCTAATCTTAGGCCAAACTCGCTTTAAGTTTTTCGAGTAGATCTGAAGCCTTGGTATTTTCCACATTGATCTTTCGAATAGTGGCTCTTTTTCCTTTGCTCTTTTGCTGGATGATCTTCATCAATTCCTTGCTGTATTCGTTTTTGAAGTCTTTGATGTCGAATTCTTTGCTGTTCATTTTGATCAGCTGCATGGCCATGTCCATCTCAGCCTTGCTGATTCGGGCAGATGAAGGTATCTTCAATTCCTCTGGATTGCGAATCTCCTCTTCAAAGCGGATTTTATTTAAAACCAGGACATTATCAAAAGCTTTGATGATCGCCAAATTTTCTACATTTCGCATCACAAAGCTTCCTAATCCGGCGGTTTTACTTTTCTCAAGGGCTTTCAATAATAATTGATAAGCTTTCTCACCTGATTTTTGGGGCTCTAGGTAATAAGGTGTATCAAAATAGATGCTGTCTACTTCTTGGAGTTTAACAAACGATTGAAGGTTTATCATCTTGTTTTTTTCGGGCATGGCTTCTTCAAAATCTGCATCCTCCAACACGATATATTTGTCTTTCAGCATAAAGCCCTTCACTATATTTTCCCATTTCACTTCCTTGCCTGTCTGCTCATTGACGCGTTTATATTTAATATTAGCATGGTCTTTTCGATCCAGCATATCGAAATCCAAACTACTGGTTTGGGTTGCACTATAAATCTTGATCGGAATGTTTACCAGTCCAAAACCGATGGCTCCTGTCCAAATTGCTCTCATATCTTCTTTTTTTTATTAACAAACGAAACCCCATTTTGGTTGTTCTCCCTAAAAAACAAAACAGATGTTCAAAATTGACCATGGAAAATTAAATACGATTGCTGAAGAACTTCAGGCTCGAAAGCTCAAACTTGCCTTGACAGAAAGTATGACCGGAGGATTTATGTCTTCTGTTTGGAGTTTACAGACCGAGGCAGGGGATTATTTGATGGGTAATTTGGTCTGTTTTAATATAGCTGTTAAAGTCGACGTACTTGGGGTTCCTCAAGAACTGATTGACCAATTTACGGCTGAATCGATGGAAGTGACCGAAGCCATGTTGGTCGGATTGAAGAAATTATTTAAGGCCGATGTGTATTGTGCCATTACGGGTTTGGCTTATCAAGGAAAAGAAAAGCACCCTACAGCTGAACCGGGGGATGTCTTTTTGGCGGTGAGTTTTGAAAACAAGTTGCTCCAACGGAAATTGAAATTTCATGCCAGAAATGCAGGGGATATATATATCCAAAGCTTCAATGCCGGCATGGAAATGATTGGAGAACTTCTTGGTTTAAATAGTGATCCTACCACCTGTAACAGGGATAGTGGCTCCTGAAACATAGGATGCAGCTGCGGTTGCTAAGAATACAAACACAGGGGCTATTTCTGCTGGTTGCCCCGGTCTTCCGATCGGTGTATTATCTCCAAAGTGTTCATGGTCAGGAATGGTACTTGGAATCAAAGGCGTCCATACAGGACCTGGTGCTACGGCATTTACCCGAATACCATTTCCATCCTCTAAGAATTTCTGCGCAAGATTGGATGTGAAATTCTGTATGGCAGCTTTGCTCGCTGCATAAGGAATCAACGTAGGATTGGGATCATAGGCATTAACTGAAGTGGTGTTGATGATGCTCCCTCCAGGTCTGATATGTTTTAAAGCGTGTTTTACCAAGTAGAACATGGCGCTCAAGTTGGTTTCGAAAGTCTTATCCCACTCTTCGGCAGAGATTTCTTCAAGCGTTTTATAAGACATCTGATAGGCGGCGTTGTTGACCAAAATATCGATCATCTTAAACTCATCTACTGCGGCGTCGATTAATTTCTTACAGGTTTCTTCCTCTCGAATGTCTCCTTTAAAAAGTAAGGCTCTTTTTCCTGCCTTTTCAACCCAATATTTACAGTCTTCAGCATCTTCATCCTCCACATCATCCTTATAGGCAATAACAATATCAGCTCCTTCACGTGCCATAGCAATTGCCGTAGCTTTGCCAATACCCGAATCACCACCGGTTATAACCGCTACTTTCCCTGTTAATAACCCATTACCCTCATAGCTCTGTTCGCCATGGTCAGGTTTTGGATCCATGAGTTTTGTCTCACCGGGAGGTTTTTGATCTTGTTTCTTGAAAGGGGGGGTAGGGTATAAATCTTCAGGATTGCCTTCTGTTCTAGTTTCCATATTCTTTTGATTAATTATTATATAAGTATGATGAATAGGCGAATAGGCCTATAAGTAATGAACAATTCTTTAAATGATTGGTTCAGATAAATATGAAATGCCTATTCAATCCTTGATAAATTGGTAAAGCCTCATTAAAAATTGATGTTATGGAAGGTAAAAGCTTATACGAAATTCTTTTTGACGGTGTAGAACCTAGTTTCTTATGGGAAATTGGTTTTCGGACACTTTTTATGTTTTTGTTAATCGTAATGATGTTACGGGTATCAGGCAGAAGGGGTGTTCGGCAATTAACTTTATTTGAAGTAGCCATTATCTTAGGATTGGGTTCAGCGGCAGGCGATCCCATGTTTCAGGATGACTTTCCCTTGGTCCATGCAATCATTGTATTCATAATCGTGATCACCCTCTATAAACTTCTCACCTGGTTAGTAGCCAAATATGATTTTTTTACGCGGATGCTGGAAGGTAAAGCCCTGGTGATTGTAAGAGATGGAGAGTTTGCTGTAACCGAGGAAAATAAGAGTACATTTTCCAAAACGGAGTTTTTCTCTGAATTGAGGAATGCCTCTATTGAGCATTTGGGCCAGGTAAGAATAGCTGTATTGGAGACTGACGGCTCCTTAAGTGTGCTCAGATACGCTGATTCCGAGGTGAAATATGGGCTTCCGATTTTCCCGGATGATTATAAGGAGTTCGAACAACAACCTACTGCGGGAACTCCCATTGCTTGTATGTACTGTGGGCATGTAATTTTCGATGAGAAGCCATTAGAATGCCCGACATGTAACCATCGCAAATTTGCCAAAGCGATGAATAAAAAATATTGTTGAGAAAAAGAAGCTATGTTAATTAGGGAAAAATAACCTTACTTCTGTTCCTTTACCCAATTTGCTGGTAATATTTATTTGGCCATCCAGTCTTTCCATAATTCTTTTTACAATAAAAAGGCCTATCCCTTTACCTTGGAAAGACAACGCATTAGAGCCCCTTTTTAAATTCAGGAATATGTTGTTGATTTCATTTTCAGGGATTCCGATGCCATTGTCTTTAATGTAATAGGCTATCCCTTTATGGGTCTTTTCACTGTAGATACTAAGTGATGGCCTGATGTTATGAATGGAATATTTAATGGCATTTCCAATAATATTTGAAAAGATCTGGTACAGTCCTCCTTTATCCGCCATGATAGGATGAATTGCTGCTATTTCAATAATCATATCCTTTGCGTTATTTAGGATAACAGCTTCTTCGACCCAGCTAGGCAATATTTGATCGAGATGGATTTCTTCCTTTTCCAGCACATAAGTTCTCGCTTCACTTAGCTTTACGGTCTTATCGATGATATTGTTTAAGCTTCCGATGGCACCATCAATTATTTCAAACCAATTTTCCTTTCTTTCTGCACTTAGATTTTCTTTTTTCCTTAAGGTTTCCAATCCTAACTTAGCTATAGATAATGGGTTTTTTGCATCATGTGCCAACGTATGCGTCAAGATTTCCAGGTCTTGATTCAAGTTGAGTTTCTGTTCTTGGTCTCTAATCAATATCCTGGATAAATTACGCTCAGTAACATCTATGGATGTATGTAAAATAGCATAGGTGTTTTGGTTTTCATCCAATAAGGCGCGGTATTCAAAATCAAAATAACGTTTATGAAAGGTGTTACCTTCTTTAATCTCTGCAGGCGTATCGGTGGCAATGTAGGTTGTGCCGGTTTTCCAAACTTTCATTAGAATACTGGTGAAACCATCTTCGTCAAAATTAGGGAATGCATCGCTAAAGGTTTTACCAATTATGGATTCATTGGAACACCACATTTTTAACATTTCTTTATTAGCAAATGCGATATGTAGTTCAGGTGTAGCGTAGATTGCAGTAGCAAGTGGAGCATGATCCAATGCTTTAATTATCAATTGATAATTTATATTATTTGACATAAATGTTTTTCCGATACAATTTCAGTACTATTAGGGAGCAAAATTAATGTAGCTAAAACGCTACATTTATCATGCCATAGCAGTTGTTAAATTGATTTTTACTTTTCTGAATAAATATAAAAAAATGCCCTTAGAGATTAAAAAGTAAGAATCCTCAGCAAAAATGCCAAGGATTCTATGATGCAGGTTGTATAAAAAAATGCTGATTTTTCTTTAAGTTATTTTATATCATTTAAATAACCTGACTTTCTGTTTTTATTTCTGTTTGCTCTCGAATTGTAAACTATAATACTAATAATTAAAATAATCACAATTCCAAATATTACTGATAACCACATAAATCTTTAATTTTTAAAATTTCTGCAAATGTTTCTCTAAAACGAGATTTAATTTTTAAGTATTATTTTTTTTGAAGCAAGTATAAATAGCGTGCTTTACCCTGTAAAAAAACAGCTAGGTGCGGTCTCTAAGCTCTTTTATATGTTGATGGGCTATTTGTTGATCAGCTACCTGAGCTTGAAGTAAATCTACAATGCCTGGATAATCTTCCAAGGCATCGTTAAGAATTTTCTTGTAGGCATCTCGGAATTCATCTTCTCCTTTTTCACAGCTTTCCAATACCGCTTTCGAAGTATAAGGAGCTACCAAAGATTTTATATCCATCCAAAGACGGAACAACTTACCGCTTACCATGGTGCCTTCCTCAGGTTCTGCCCCAAATTGTTGCACATAGGGTAGAAGCTCATCCTTAAAGTTTTCAGACTGTTCCTTATATTTTTGAAACAATAAGGTCAGATCTTGTTCCTCAGACTCATTGCAAAGTTCCATAGCTTTTTCATAGCCCGCTATACGATCGTTATTGATCTCAATCGCCGCATTGACGATGTCTATTTTTTTATCTATAGTTTCCATAGGATGTAAGATTTTAAAAATGAACTATTTGGAAGTGGGAATAGTTCAATCTTTTTTCTATTTAGGTATAAATACGATTGAGTATTTTTATCATCACTTTCCTTAAATATTCTTCCTTGGCATTTTTGTTCATCCTTTTTGTTTTCTTTAAAAAATCATCCAAAACCTCTTGATCGTACTTTTCAATCAATAAGGGGCAGATATAATGTTTTTTAGAAATATTCTTTGAATTTCCCAATCGTACGGCTACATAATCATAAGCTAATTGAAGATTGGAATTTCTTTCTTTTTTTGTTTTAGGTGGTTCCAGTTGACTAAGAAATAAGAGAAAATCAAAACAGGCATTCCAAGTTCTAAAAGTCTTGCAGGTAATCTCTTTCTGTGAAATTTCTTTCAAGTATTGGTTCAAATCCGATGGGGTCAATGACCTGAAATCACCAGCGCTGGTTCTGTATTTTAAAAGGTTACCACCTTTTATTGCTTTTAATTCAGTTAGTAAGGAATATAACTGTTTATTAACGATTATTTTTTCCTGTTTAACGGCCTTTTTACCTACATAAGAAAATTTGATGTTATTTGAAGTGCTTAGATTAACATGCTTCTTCTTTAGGGTGGTCAATCCATAGGAACCATTGGTTTTGGTATATAAAGAATTACCTACTCGGATGGAAGTAAGATCCATGATCCGGAGTCCGATGGCACTGGTTTTTTCTAATGTAAATCCCTCCTGATTAAGGTCTTTCTTGATTTTCTTTTTTAATAAAGGTAAAGCTTTTCCGAAGGCGATCAATTTATGGAAATTCAGTGATTTTTGCAGCTGCGACCATTGAGGATGGTACAGGTACTGTTTTCTCCCTTTATCATCCAAACCAGTGGCTTGAATATGGCCTTTTACCTCGAGACAGATCCAAACCTTTTTCCAATTAGGTGGAATAACCAACGAATTGATTCTTTCCAGGACTTTTTCGTTGGTTATTCTGTTATGGCCTTTATCCAAATAGATAAATGACTGACCTTTTTTCTGTCGTTTATATCCTCCAGTATTGCAGTCAACATATTTTAGACCATTCTCTTTTAACAGCGTAAGTTGATTAATAGCTTTGAACATGCACAATTAATGATTTCGAATAGCATCAATTAATTTATCCTTCGTCATTTTGTGCCTTCCGGATATTCCTATCTTTTTGGCCTCCTGCAAGAGTTCTGTTTTAGATCGCTCGTCCAAGTCGCTGGCTTTTCCACCTTTTTTACTGGAATTTGGATCATTTGAAATTCGGGCAGCCCTTTCCTTACTCATCCCCTTATCGCGCAAAGCCTCATATTTTTCATCATTTTTGATGCTTTTTCCGTGATCTTTTACCATGATATTCTCCTTTCTACGTTGATTGTGTAGAAGGAACAGTCGGCAGGTGTTTTGGTTCGGAACTAAATACCTGATAATAAAAATAATTACTTTTTTGCGGCCTGTTTATACGCTTTGGCGGTCAGTCCAAAATTCTTTTTGAAGAGTTTATTTAAATGGCTTTCATCCACAAATTTAAGCTCACTGGCAATTTGGGCAATGGTCATTTCACTATAGATCAATCTTGCCTTGGCTAATTCGAGTTTATAATACAGGATGTATTCCTTAATACTCATGTTGGATTCCTGCTTGAAATAACGGCTAAAATGTCCGACAGAAAGATTGAATTGATTGGCGAGGTTTTCTACCCGCAGCAGATTATTGTCAAATATATGATGCCGGATATAGTCCAGTACATCTAAGAATCTGGAATTGGTATTTTCCATTTTGGATGTAGAGATAAAGGACTCCTGGATATTTCTGGACAATAGATTAAGTAACAGGAGAACAATGTTTTTGGTGATCATCTTGTGCCAAATCCGATTATATTTTGTCTCCAGAATAAGTTGCTTGATCAAGCTATGGAATAGGGTAGAGTCATCCTTACCAATTAGACTTCCCTGAAACTCACTATAGTTGTTCAGAATAAACTCCAATTGCCGAAATTCCTTACTGAAGTCCAAGGAATCGATTTTAGAGGTATGGGTTTCCGAGAAAAATTCTTCATTGAAATTGATCAGGCATAATTCTACATTATGATCAGAATCAAAACCATGCACATCCCCAGGTTTTATCAAAAATAGATTTCCTTTGCTGAACTCAAATACGCTCTGATTGATCTTGTGGGTTCCTTTTCCCGATAGTATATACACCAATTGATAGTAGGGATGTTTATGAAAGGCTGAAGTAATATCATCCAAACTGATAAGTTGAACCCCAATGGATTGTATGATGTATTTTGATCGCATATTACAATTTTACTTAATTAGGTTGGATTTTTACCAGTTAATATAGAAAATCATGCCTTAATTTTGTGGAATAATGTTAAAAACTTAATTTATTTATATAATAAATTATTTGGGTAAAATAAAAGGTTTGTTTCCTTATAAAAACATTTTTCCAAGAACTAGGAGAAAAAACTAAAATTCACTAACTATTAGAAAACTGGCATTCAGACTCGTATGCCAGTTTTTCTTTTTAGGGCAATTTAATTCATTTTTTTATTTTTTTCCATTAAACCTTATTAGCGGTCAGAAGTCATAATAGAAAACCAATATAATTATGACCTCATGTCTTCGTATTTTTCTTTTTACGGTCTTAGTCTTACCGTTCTTTCATTTGAAAGCTCAGGATAAATCGTTGATTGTCAAAGGAGTTTCTAAAGACGAAGTGTTTTCTAAATTAAAATTTTATGCAATTGAAAATGATTGCTTCATTCAGAAATTGAACAGAAAAGAAGGGATGGCACAGTGGCAATTCTTTAAGGAATGGAAGGAATTTATTTTTACTAAAGAAGAACGGTATACCATTAATCTATTTGTCTCTCCATTGAATGAAAAGGATTCTAAGATTGACCTTCAGATAAAACAAGATCCGATACACGTTTCTAAGGATGTTTATATTGATTGGAAAATTTTAACAGATGGCGAACTCTATACAGATTTTATAATATCGCTGAACCAGTTTTTTGAACAAAAGAAATGATTTTTTAAACCATTATATCAAGTAAAACAAGTTTATTTATTAAGTTGGAGAGCCCCGAAAGGGGCTTTTTCATTTTACGATGATCTCTTTTTCGGCATATATCAACTCCCCGGTATTAGTTACCCCTTCTATGATGAGTTTATATTTTCCAGTCTGATCCGAGCTATAAAACTGAATCTGATTATCATTGACATTATCCACTAGGATATAAGGCATCCAGAACAAGGTAGAAATGTAATTTTTGGAACTAAAATCCGATAGTTCCGCTTTAGACATCCCTTGAAAAGTTCGTCCAGTGTAGATGGGTTCGATGGTGCTTTCTCTATCTGTACAGCCTTTGTAAACCGTGCGGATACCATTAACCAGATAACTTTCACCTTTAACAGCAGGTCGACCACTATAAGGATGATTCTGGCAGTTTAAAATATTATATGGACATACATAATCGCCACATTCATTTCTTCCAAATGTACTCCTTAGGTCTCTTGGTTTTGCATAGACCACCACTTCCTCAATCTTGTTCACATTAGGATCTTTGATCTGGAATTCTGCAGTGTTTTTCTTTCGTGAAATCATCCCATAACGGGTCAATTCCGAGGAATTTTGTTGGATATTGGTAAAGAGTTGCTCTAAGGGATTCGAGATTTTGATCGTTACATCCGAACTTCCCACTTTTTTCTTCTTCTGATTGATAGAAGCAAATAAGTATAACTTATTAGGTTCCTGTATGGCAATTTGCCGCGGGTTCAAATAAAATTTACCCATACTGTCAGTCAGCTGCTGTTTAAGCCCGTTTCCCACCCTATACAGCAGGTCTACAGGTACTTCTATTCGCTTCAACGCTGTTGTGCTGGCGTAACCCTGAATATCCTTCTTCAAAGCAGGATCATTGCTAAAGAACTTGGAAGGCTGATAAGGTTTTGCAAAGGCCAATTGATGATTTAACCGAGAAATACGATCAAGGGTAGGGTCTGTTTTCCAGGCTTGCCCTAACCAAAAATCCCAATAATAATAGCTGTCAATATGTTGTTTGTATTCCGGGATGATTCGATCCTCCAGCACACAATATAAAGTCAATATGGATTCAATGGCTTTTCCCTGGAAGTCGGATGTCTTCAGATTAATCCGGAGGCTATCTCTAGTGGATAAGGTGTCTTTCGATAAAGCGATTTCAATTCCAGGTTTTTTATGGTAATTGGCTAGGAAATAAGATCGATCCAAGGTCTTGTTTTGCCCATCGGTGATCGTATATTCATATATTCCTTTTATAAAGTCCTTTAAAGGGACTACAATTCGTTTGCTCTTTTCATCAATACCAGAGAGGGAGGAAACCATTGCAGCACTTTCCTGCAAAGCCCTGAAGTGAATCTGTAAAGGCCCTGCCTGCGTATTTTCCAAGTCGATCAGTAAGGTATCTTTTGGTACATGGTTTTTATTGGATAGATGGAAGATGTTTTTCTTAGCCTTATTGAGGGTATAATCGAGTTTAAAAGGAGCTGTTTTTGAATTAATCGTATATAAGGCGTCTTCTTTCGGTACAAAGCTAAAAGATCCCATCCCTTGTTCATCTGATTTGGAAGTTAAAATCTCTTGACCATTCTCAAGGATAGCAATTTCAACCGCTGCCGGAGAACCATTCTCTTGGCTCGTCTGCCAATATAAGAAGTTTTCCTTGTCGGCAAGTAAGGTTTTATCTGGATTGGAAATGGATAATTTGATTATTGGGTTCTCCTCTGCGATTTTAAAATTGCTGTACTTTTTGTTGTTCTGATAGAATATCTGCGTCATGAGATTTTTATCCGATTGCTGAAACTCCTCCTTTGGTATGCTAATGATTGCCTGACCAAAAATATCCAAGGGTACTTCGCCTTTCCAGCCTGTGGAAAGTTTATAGGCAATACGGTTGTTTTTTGCTTTTTCGCCCCTCAGTTCTAGGTTCCAAGCTTTCACCTGAATTTCAATCGTATTCTTGTCCTTGGTATCCAATTGCTCGAAAGTACTATGGAAGGCATTCAAGGTTGGGGATTTGATGATAATCTTGGAGGAGAAAAAATGTATCGGCTTATGTTCTGTATCAGTCACATTGCTGAAGGCAACCAAACGATAATCTCCAGGGACTAAAGAATCGGGAATGGTCAGACTTCCGGGACAAATCTTATTGGCCATTAGGTAATACCGCTTCACACTAAAGGAGATGCTATCTTCACGTAATAGACCTACTGCTAAAAGATCGGGCGATAGGGTATCTGTCAACTCTTTGGTGTTTAATAGATAGGAGGAAAACCAAATGATTTCTCCAGGCGTATATATGTTCTTATCCGTAGTCACATAAAGGATTTCTTTAGGAGTTTCCTGGGCACTGAGCGGATGTAAAAAAGGAAGAAGAATAATTTGAAAAAGTAAATAAATGGTTCTCTTCCAATTCATGGACGTATGCATAATAAGTAAATGATCGGTTAGCGAGCAAAATTGTATTCAATTTTACGTAAATTAATTAAATTAAAGACTTGTTTACCAATAATAAATCTACGATTACCTTTTAGATGTCATATTTTAGTCTTTTTGACTTTTTGTTATAAAATGTCAGTAATATTGTAAAATTTTAATAAAGTTTAAATGGAATATGGCCCATTGCTTCTGCAAATAAACACCTATTTACAGGAACGGATAAAAAACGGATCCTGTGAATTTTGTTTCCATAACTTTCAGCATACCCAAGATGTGGTCGAAGCTGTCGAGGAATTAGCAAATCATTATGCGTTAAATGACCAAGACCGGTTTGTGGTTTTAGCTGCAGCCTACTTTCATGATATAGGATATGAATCCGGTGGTTCTGAAGGTCATGAGGCGCGAAGTGCAGAAATAGCTATGGAATTTCTAGCAGGATTGGGGGTTTCCAATGAAAAACAAGATCAGGTAAAAGGATGTATTTTAGCCACAAAAATGCCTCAGGCACCTAGAAACCTGTTGGAACAGATCGTTTGTGATGCTGATCTATTCCATTTAGGGAAATTATCATTTGATGAACGCAATAAACTGATGCTCCAAGAAGCAGAACAGTTAAAGGGGGAAAAAATTGATCGGAACATCTGGAGGGAGCAGACCATCGAGCTCCTTCAAAAGCATGTTTACCATACAAAATATGCCCAAGAAAAGCTTGCACTTGGAAAAAGAGATAACCTTCAAGGCCTAATGAAGAAACAGAAAAAGACCTTGGAAAAGCAAGAAGCTGCCTTGGAAGCGGAGCGCCTGAAAAAGCCCGAGCGTGGAATAGAAACCATGTTCCGAATCACTTCGGCAAATAGCCAAAGATTGAGTGATATGGCTGATAACAAATCAAATATTCTGTTGACCGTAAATTCCATTATCCTTTCCATTGTCGTTGCGGTATTGGTCAAGGCATTAGACAATAATCCGCATTTGATCATTCCTACTGTTATTTTAATGAGCTGTTCTGTGGTAACCATGGTACTGGCCATATTGGCTACCATTCCAAAAATACCAAACGGAAAATACCAACCAGAGGATGTGAAGACCAAATCCGTAAACCTACTATTCTTTGGAAATTTCTATAAAACATCCTTTAAGGATTATGAGGAGGCCATGAAGAAAGCCATGGATGATAAGGAATTTTTATATGGGATGTTGACTAAGGATGTACACTCCCAAGGGGTAGTGCTAGGAAGAAAATATCGTCTATTGAGATATGCTTATGGTGTTTTTATGTTCGGTTTGATATTATCGGTGATTGCCTTTAGCATCGCTATTTTTATTACTAAATAAGGATAAAATGAAATTATTTTTAAGTCTGATCCTAGGTTTGGGATTTATTTCCTGTCAAAGCCAATCTGCTGGAAAGGTAGAATCCAAATTAGAAAAAGAAAACAACAAAAACGAACAACAGGATATCCTTGGCTATGAGCGCGTGTATGCATTGCCTACAGAACTTGATGAAATATCAGGAATAACCTTCCTGCCTGGAAATTTGGATGTTATTTATGCCGTTCAAGATGAAGAGGGGATCTTATACGCCTATTCGCTTAGCCAAACTGAAATTATTGGGCAGTATAAGTTTGCTGGAAAGGGCGATTTTGAGGAAATAGCAACCGACGGAGAATCCTTCTATGTTCTAGAAAGTAAAGGAACCATCTATAGTTTTCCTGTAGACCTCAAAGACTCCGAAAATAAAGTCAAGATCCATATAGATCTTTTGCAAAAAGGAGAATATGAATCCATGGCCTATGACCCTCAAGATGAAAGCTTAATGGTTGTTTGTAAAGAATGTAAACAGGATAAGGGAAGTCCGCAACTGACCGCTTATCGTCTTTCTATATTGGAAAATGGAAATCTTAGCCTTAAAAACAACATTATCGTTTCCCTTGAAGGGGTTACTTCGGCCAATGGTAAACCTGTGAAGAATTTAAAACCTTCAGCCTTAGTTAAAAATAATCTACAAAAAAAGTGGTTCCTACTATCCTCGATCGATAAAAATATCCTCATTTTGGATACTGAATTCAAACCCATAGAGACCATATTTTTAGATAAAAATCAGTTTCAGCAACCAGAAGGAATAACCTTCGATGCACAACAGAAAATGTATATCAGTAGTGAAAAAAACAATGCTGAAAATGCAATGCTCTTTCAATTCAAGAATTAATAGATGAAACCATTTTTTGTTTTTATTTTAAGCCTTTTTCTAGGATTTGTACAAGCCCAGGAAATAGAAAAGCGCATGATTGTTTTTGGGGATGCAGGAGAGATTAATCCTGCCCAGCATTTTTTAATCCAAAAAGCACAAGACCTCCTATTAAAAGATAAAACGGTTGCTTTTTTTGTGGGCGACAATATCTATCCTGATGGAATGGCATTGGAGGATAAGGAAAAAGAAAAAACTGAGAATATTCTAAAAAGCCAGTTTGAAGACTTTCGTAAGGCCGGCGTGCCGGTTTATTTTTTGGCAGGTAATCATGATTGGGACCATTCCGGTAAACTTGGTTTGGAAAAAGTAAAAGCCCAAGCCAATTACCTCGCGCAATTCCAGGATAAAGATCTGAAGTTTGTACCGCAAGCAGGTACTTTAGGGCCTGAACCCATACAACTTGCAAAAGATGTAATAGCCATTACTTTTGATAGCGAATATTGGCTGTTCCCACATCATGGCAAGGATATAAAACAGGATAAGGAAGGTTTTATCCAAGAATTGAACGCGATTTTGGAAAAACATCAAGACAAAACCATTCTGATTTTTTCCCATCATCCGATGAAATCCTATGGCGAACATAGTCTAAAATACAATTGGAAAGATCATCTTTTCCCACTTACCAGACTCTGGAAACCCTTATACATCCCCTTGCCAGCAGTAGGTTCTTTATATCCATTGGTGAGATCAACAGCTTTTAAATCAGCAGAGGATCTGAAACATCCTATATATAGGGAGATGGTAGATAAGGTAACTTCCACCGTAGCTGAGCATCCCAATATACTATTTGTGGCCGGGCATGATCATGGATTACAATATATTGAAACGGAAAATATTAAGCAGGTCGTTAGCGGTTCGGGAGCAAAGCATTCCAGCATTCAACCTTCCAAAAACCTACAGTATAGTTACGAAGATCAAGGCTTCTGTGTAATCGATTATTTAGATAATAAGGATATGCTGTTGTCTTTCTATATCGTAAATGATTCCGATGCCCTTTTCCAAGCTTTTAACATAACGATAAAGCATCAGGCTGTAAATTAGTCTACGACCAAACCAATAATTTATGTTACTACAAAATGCCCATATTGATAATAATTTCCTTCAGAACGGAGACTTGGAAGAGAAAATGTCATTAGGGCCTTTCCTACAATATCTGGAAAATAATAAATCAGCACATGCATCCGGCATGTTGCTACCAAAGTTTGCCAAAGAACTGATCCAAAGTAAAATGGCCGTTTTAGGGGATCTAAACGATAAAAACCTGAAGGAATACCAAGAGGTCTTTGAGGTCATCTACCATTTGGCTAAGGGGGTGCCTACAGAGACCCACATGAATTGGGCTTTAGGATATCCTATTCCGGACCGCGTATTCTTTGGAACCGAAGCCTTTTACGAATTGATCGCTGATGATTTCACCAGAATATCGCCTCCGGTGAGCCATCATTTTCTGGAACTGGAATTCATCAATAAGCAATTATTGCTACTTATCTTGGAACGATTTTATGATGTTCCTCCGTTAAAAAATAAAGATCGCTATGTGAAAAGGGATCTAGCATTCAATCGGTATTTTGAATTGGATCTTGACTTTACCTTTGTAAAGATTAAACCGATCGGGAAGCTGCCAGAGCTTGATCTCCATTCTTTAAAAGGGAAAGACAATATAGAGTTTAAAGATATTGAGCCTATTATACAGCGTTTTGACCTCCGTAATTTTTTGTTTGAAGGATTTACCATCCTGACTTTTTCGGATTGCCAGGAATCCTATACGTCTGAACAGCTCCAAGACCTGGTGAATAACATCAGCATTTACACCGGGAAAAATGGTTTGGATAAACTCAACACAATTTTAGGAGATATCATGGCCTTCAAAGGGGTAAAATCATCCTTTTATCCAATTTTAAAACTAAATGATATCCCCATATTATCGCCCGATCTGGCACAGAACTCCATCTTATTCCACCAAGATGTTTTTTACAGTGAAGAAGCGCAGACCGGCGAACTCCTAGCGTATTTGGATAAACCAACGGTCCTTGCATTCGGAATTGCCGATAACCTGGATTCTGAATCTTCTAAACTGTTAGAACGTATTAAAAATACAGGTCTGCATTCGTATGTATGCTTCCCTTTACTTCAACAGGGAAGATTGGTGGCCATTATGGAATTGTATAGCTATAACGGTGTTCAGTTGAATCGAAAAATGCTGGTGCAGATCAGAAATTATTATGGTTTATTAACGCAATTGGCAAATAATATCCTTTCCGCATTCAAATCGGAGTTGAATGATGTCATCCTTCATCAATATACGGCCTTACAGCCAGCTGTAGAATGGAAATTTAATCAAGTTGCTGCCGCTTATATGGGTGATGTGATGGACCAAATTGAAAACCCGACGCTGGAAAAAATTGTATTTCCGAATGTGTATCCTTTTTATGCTGCGGTAGACGTTAAAGACTCTAGTCTATTGAGGACCAAATCATACCACAATGATATCCAGCTACGGGTTAATTATGTCAAAAGTCTGATTGCCCGTCTTCAGGAAACGCATCCATCACTCCTGAAAAAAAGCTTTTTAGATCGATTTGCAGAAGTGGAACAATGGACCAACGAATATGATTTGGATAATTACCTTTTAGATATTCTGGCCTTTTTCCAAGAAGATATTCCTGCTTTTCTGGATAGCCTTTCCGATGTAGAAAAGGATTTTGAACAGCCATTGTATGCTTGTAGGCAAAAGCTAAAGTATTCTTACGAGGATGTGCATTCCAGCAATGGAGCCTTTGAACGATCACTTCAGAAAATAAATCAGCTTTTGAAAATGGAGATGGACAATTTTAACCAAAGCGTACAAGCCATTATCCCATCTTATTTTGAAACATTCCGTACAGATGGGATCGAGTATGATCTCTATGTTGGGCAATCCATAGCTCCTAGAAATGATTTCAAATCCAGTATGTTGAAAAAGATTAGGAAAGAACAGATTGCAAACATTGCCAGGATTGGTCAATTTACCGACCGCATGAAGCAGGAACTTCCAATCCCTTTAGAAACAACACAATTGATTTTTATCCATCCGAATCCTATAGATATCAGCTTTAGAGATGATGAACGAAGGTTTGATGTGGAAGGTTCCTATAATATTCGCTATCAGATCATTAAAAAAAGGATAGATAAAGTAAAAATATTGGATAGTGAGGAAAGATTGGTTAAACCAGGTTATATAGCTATTGTATTCAATAGGAATCAGGTGGTGAGAGATTTAAAGTCTTGTTTAAAAGAAGTAGCTGAAATGGGTTTGATTGAATCTGATATCGAAGAAATCCGATTGGAAAAACTTCAAGGAATTAGTGACTTGAAAGCACTCCGTGTAAAAATTAAACTTGATTAAGATTATACCTATGAAATTGTTCAAGAGATTTTTTCTCCTAGTTCATTTATTCCTTTTGTGCAGCATGTCTGCTATTGCACAACAGCAGGATAGTATGGAGACCGTTATTGCAGCAGAATATGACCAAGTGGGGTTGGTTCATCGGTTCTGGTTGGGCGATAGTTATAGAAAACTTTATAATACGCCGGTCAAGATGCGTGTTCTGGATCTATCCACGGAGAAAGGCGGATTATCAATCGTGAAATTAGGTGGAGGAATGCAGACGCAATCCTTGAGGTTGGTTGATTCATCAGGTCGAGAATGGGTGCTGCGTTCTATTCAAAAATACCCGGAAAGAAGTTTACCAGAAAGTCTCCGAAAAACCATAGCTAAGGATATCGTACAGGATCAAATTGCTATTGCACATCCTTTTGGAGCTCTCACGGCGCCGACATTCCATGAAGCTTTAGGAATACCTCATGCGGTACCTGAATTGGTTTATGTGGGGGATGATCCTCGATTAGGGGAATATAGATCCGTTTTCAGGAATAGGGCCTATATGTTTGAACCAAGAATGCCTTTTGAAAATGAAAAAACGGATAATTCAGCAAAGGTCATTGAAAAATTATTGGAAGATAATGATGTCAGTGTAGACCAAAAACTGACGCTGCGGGCAAGATTGTTGGATTTTGTATTGGGAGATTGGGATAGGCACGAAGACAATTGGCGCTGGGATCCGGAAAAGCTGAAAGGGAAAAAAATATACAGTCCAGTTCCAAGAGATAGGGATAAAGTATACTACAAAACCTCTGGAGTTTTCCCTGTACTATTATCGCGGCAATGGTTAAAAGCACACCTTCAACCTTATAGTCCGCATATCAGGAATGTGGCCCATTGGAATTTCAATGCGCGTCATTTCGATCGTTTTTTTCTAAACGATCTGAACGAAAAGGATTGGCGAGAGGAGATTGATAGTGTTCAATTCTTAATTACTGATTCCTTGATCCGACAAGCGATGTTGGAGATGCCTAATAGTATTGTAAAATTGAGTTCCGAAGAGTTGGAATTTAATATCAAATCCAGACGTGATGAACTCACGAAAACTGGAATAGATTATTATCATTCCCTAGCGAACGTGGTGGATATTTCTCTATCAGCGAAAAGGGAGTTTATCCATGTAACTTTTGAAGAAGATGGCCTGCAGGTAGAAGTGTTCAACAAAAAAAAGGATGGAACAGAAGGGGCAAAGCTCTTCAAAAGAAAATTTAAGCCTGAAGATACCAAAGAAATCAGGATTTATGGAATAGCTGGAGAAGATGAGTATCGCTTTCAAGGTGATGACAAATCGCCGATTAAGGTGAGGATAGTTGGAGGAAAGGATTATGATCAATATTCCGCTGCTCCAGATTTTGCAAATGCAGACAACCTCTATTTTTATGATACTAAGGAAAAGAACAATAATCAATTCGACGGTTTGAAGGCGGCACATTATCGATTAAAAAATGATAGTTCTGTTCATCATTACGATTATCATAATTTTGTATATGACCGTAAAGGTGTCCTGGTCAACCTAAATTACGGCGTCGATCGAGGATTGATCATTGGGGTAGGGTATCTGATTGAAAATCATCGGTTCCGAAAAAGTCCTTATGCGTATAAACATGAACTATTGGCTAGTTATCTCACAGGAAGGGAATCCTTTATGTTTTCTTATCATGGCCATATCAAAGAATTATGGGCAGGGCAGGATTTGTCCCTTAAAATGGATGCTTTGGGACCATTCAATCAGAGTAATTTTTTTGGTTATGGGAACCAAACGGTTTTTGATAAATCAGAAGATAAGGAAATTTCATACTACCGAAATAAATACGATTTGATCAATGCCGATGTGTTTTTGTCCTATCATCCACTTCAGAATTTGAAACTTTTCTATGGGTCGAGTAGTTCCTTTTATTTTTCTTCGGCAGGTAAGAATATGGATCGTTTTTTACAAGGATTCGCCGAGCGTCATCCTGTAGAAGAGGTTTTCCATAACAAATCATTTACCGGAGCTGCAATCGGGTTTGATTATGATACGAGAGATCATCATCAGCATCCAAAAAAGGGAATGAAGCTTTATGCCCGATTGGATTGGCAAACGGAACTTGCAGGACAGGGCAGGAATTTTACGGCATTGGATCAGCATGTCAGCTTTTATAAAACGGTGTTCCAGGATTACCTTACCTTGGCCAATCGGACAGGCCTGCAGGCGGTATGGGGAGATCCCTATTTCTATCAGCATGCGCAAATAGGAGGCGAGAACAGCTTGAGAGGATATAATTCGCAACGATTTACCGGGAAAACCGCGCTTTATAATAACTTGGATGCTCGATTGAAATTGGCAAGCTTTAGCTCTTACCTGCTTCCTGGAACTTTCGGATTGATTGGGTTTTATGATGTAGGCCGGGTGTTTATGAGTAAGGAAAGCTCCAATAATTGGCACCATGGTTATGGAACAGGCATCTATTTTATGCCAGGCGATTTAATGACCATTCAAGCGACGGTTGGGATCAGTAAGGAAGCGGTCCTACCATACATCCGTTTTGGTCTGTCATTTTAAAAGCTTTACAAAATTCTTCGTAATTTTGTAAAAGTCAATAATTTAAAAATACATCATCATGAAAAATACAGTTATTGTTGTGCTTGTTATCATAGGAGGGATTATTTTTCTGAATGCGCAAAATCGGTCTGAAAAAGAGACCTATGTTTCGAAACCTGTTCCTAAAGGGAAAAAGGAAATCTATTTTGCAGGCGGTTGTTTCTGGGGTACCGAACATTTTTTTAAACAGGTGCGCGGGGTTACAGCTACTGAGGTTGGCTATGCCAATGGAAAAACAGGGAAGCCGAGTTATCAGCAGGTAACCACCGGCAGAACGGGGTTCACCGAAACCGTAAAGGTGATCTATGATCCAGCCATCGTTAGTTTGGATTTACTTATAGACCTTTATTTCAAAACGGTTGACCCGACCAGTTTGAACAAACAAGGAAACGATATTGGAACACAGTACCGTACGGGGATATATTTCAGCAATCCCGCTGACGAAAAGATCATCCAACAAAAATTGAATACACTGGCAAAAAACTATACGGATAAGATTCAGATCGAATGTTCCAAACTGGAGAATTTTTACGATGCGGAGAATTATCACCAAGATTATCTGGATAAAAACCCAGGTGGATATTGCCATATTGATCCTTCCCTTTTTGAATATGCAAAGAAAATAAACGCCAAGAAATAGGTTTTTTTTTCTCCCGAATACGGGAAATAATGCTAAAATATGTTAAATGTGATGAATGGTTACGATGATTTCGTAAGATGTTCTATTTTTGGTTAAAATCCACTGCTATTAATTTTTGTGGGAATCAAAAACCTGTTATTTAATGTATTATGAGATATTTCCTCCTGTTTGTAGGATTTGCCCTAGCTAACCTTGTCCATGCCCAAAACAATGCAGAAATCAAAGGAAGAGTCTTTGATGGCAATAAAAAACCATTAGAAAAGGCGACCGTATCCATTGTTTCCGAAAAGGATTCCTTGGTATTAAGTTATTCCCTGACAGATGATAAAGGGAACTTTGATTTCGTCAGGATCCCATCTCAAAAACCGATTATTCTTTATGTCTCCTATGTCAATAACCCCACCTATCAAAAGCCGCTTCAATTAAAAGCTGGAGAAAAACTGCAGTTGGATAGTATAATCATGGGCGGGAATATGATCGATGAGATCCTGATCACGGCAGTTCCACCCATCCGCTTGAATGGGGATACCTTAGAATATAAAGCCGATTATTTCAAAACCAGACCAAATGCCACAGTGGAAGAGCTCTTGCAAATATTACCAGGTATTCAAGTGAATGCAGACGGGAGCATATTTTACCAAGGCCGTGAAGTATCGGGAATTCGAGTGAACAATAAGGATTTCTTTGTGCAGGATATGAAGATTGCCACCAAAAATTTGGATGCATCCCTGATTGATGTGGTCCAGGTCATCAAAGACAAAGGAGAATCTAAACGAGAAATATTAGATGATACCAACCTTCCCATAGTCATCAACCTCAAGATGAAGAAAGAATTCCTTAAAGCGGATTTCGGAAAGTTTTATGGAGGTGCTGCCACCAGAGAGCGCTATGAATCGGGCGCTTTGATCAATACTTTCCGCGATACCCTGCAGATCAGTTTCATTGGCTTTGCCAATAATATTGGCCGATCAGGCTTTGATTATTCAGAATTGAGCCAATACGGAGGCTTAGGTCGGGGGGAGAATTCGAATTTTATGATGTATGGATCTGCGGGTCTAATGAACCAGATTTCTTCGGGTATAAATGTGAATTATGATATTGCCAAAAAGTTAAAGACGAATTTATATTATAATTTCGCAAAAGATGACCACCTTTTTGAACAAACGGATTTGAACAACCGTTTTTATGATGAGATTACAGATCGTTCTAGAAGTTCAGGCAATTCAGAATCCCATCAGATCAGACATGAAATGCGGGCTTTCGCCAGGTACCATGTGGATACTACGGCCCAGGTTTCCTTAGATCTTCGACTGAATACAGGAAGTAATAATTTTACTGGACAAAATGAATCGGTTACCTGGCGTAATGAGAATGATCCTGTAAGGGACGTAAATACCTCCAATCTTTCCAATAATAAAAACATTAATTTTAACTATCGGGTAAATGCTGAAAAGCGGTTGCAAAATAAAATGCTTCTTTCTTTAGAGCATCAATATTCCAGAATTAATCAAGATATATTCCGAAATAATGATAACTGGAATAGATACTATTTATTAGGCGATAGCATTGTGGACCAAACAGAGCGATCGAATGTCGTATCTTATACCCAAAACCTAAAGAATAGGATCAGCCTACAGGTTCCATTGAACAAAGGCTTTAATTTTGATGTATTTGCGCAGTTTAATGTGGATGAAGAGGAACAGCTGGAGGAACTGTTGAATCGGTGAATAATACGGAGTTTGTAAATAGGGACGATGTGGCCAATAATAAGAATATCCGGAATACGCGTATGGTATTAGGAACCAGCTGGAATATTAAAGTGATAAAAGACTTTCCGATTTCCTTTGCATTGACCTATCAAAATTTAGCGAATAGATTTGAATATTTTGATAAATTACCAAGTAAAAATGAAGCAAAAGGCTATTTTTTACCTAATGTAAACCTGGCATATAAGGGGTTGTCAGCCAGTTATTCCCGATCTGTAAATCCGCCTTCTTTTAGTCAGATAATTGTGCTGAACAATGATATGACCCCTACGGTAATGGTTTATGCCAGTCCTTACTTTGAAAATGTGATTAGGAATGATTTTTCATTAAGGTATTATAAGAGTTTCACAAAATCCAAAACGTATATCAATGCTAGTGTAAGCTATGGTGTATCAGACAATAGTATTATTTCAGACCAATATTACAATGTAGCTGACGGGACTTCCAGCCGACAAAATATCCAGGCCAGTGATATTGGAAGTCTTTTTTGGAATGGTAGTCTATCCCAAACTTTTCTACAGAATAAAACTTGGAGATTGGCGGCATCGATAAATGGGTACTTTTCGATGAGCGATCGTTATGCTCGGATCAATGGCGAAGAGAATATGGGAAAAAATAGTTTTGGAAATATTTCTGGAAATATCACTTTCAGCTATAAAGATAATTTGACCATAAGTCCAAATTATAATTATTCGAGAAATGGTGTAGAATATAAGGATGACTCTCCAAACTTCAGGTCGGTAAATAATATCACCCATAATTTTGGTTCTAGTATTTTAGTGAACAATATCAAGAAATTCAGGTTAGAGGGTTCCTATACCTTAAGTAACCTCGTTACTGGAATCGACAATAAAAGAGGAAATAGACATTTGGTAAATGCTTCTGTATATTATCCAGTTCTTGGAAAGGGGGAGTTGAAGTTATCCGTATTTGATCTATTGAATCAACGTGTTTACAATAATTATTATGCGAGTGGGAATTCGAATGGTTTTAGGACAAGTGTAAATCTTAGACAATATTTTATGTTAGGAATGGTCTATAAGTTTTTGAATACAGGGGATAAGAAATAAGGTTAGCTTCGGAGTGAAAATAAGGTGAAAGTAACCTAAAAGTATGCTTTTAGTATGTTAAGCATGCTAAAACACGGTTTAAGGATGCTTTAACCGTGGTTTTAGGACGAATACATAGGAAAACATGAGGAAAAACGTGGATTATTAAATATGTATTATTAAAATCCTGTATTAGAAAGGGTGTATCAAATTAAAGATACACCCTTTTATTTAATAAAAAATTCGTTAATTACACCTATATTTTTATTGTATAAATAAATTATACATTTTTATCATATCTGATTTTAATTAATTAAAAAGAAAATAATTGTAATTATTTGCTGGTTACGTAATTTAAATAGTAAATTTCGCCTGTTTTCATGAAAAATTATAATACTTATTCTGAAAAAGAACTTCAAAATGCTATTGCTGAAGGCGATTTACAAGCTTTTAATGAATTCTATAATCGTTATGTTGATAATTTGATTCATTTTGTCCATGGTAAATTGGACGATTTAGAAGAAAGCAAAGATATTGTACAGGAAATTTTTGTAACAATATGGCGTGAAAAAGAAGCGATCACATTGATTAATTCCATATCCTCCTATTTATATAGAATAGCCATCAATAAAAGTTTGAATATTTTTAGAAGAGGTAAAATTGAAGCCAAATATATTGCCTCACTTGGCGATTATTTGGCTAACCAACAGGTTACTCTTGAAGAAATTAGCTTGGAGGAGGAACAAGAGAAAACCTTGCAAAACGCTTTAAAAGAACTACCTGAAAAAATGAGACTTATTTTTGAATTAAGATATTATAAAGGTAAGAGTAATCAAGAAATTGCTGATTTATTGAATATATCTATTCAAACGGTTTCCACACAAATGAAAAGAGCCTTGAAAATTATCCGTAAGCATACTCAGATATTGGTTTTTATGGCTATTCTTATTAATTTATAATTTTTTTACATCTACTGTACCCTCTCTTTATACCATGTGTGTCCTAATGTAAAGAGACCTAAAAATCCTCTACCTATCATGGATGATAATTTTAAGAAAGCTGAAGACCTTTTAAGGAGGTTTCAGAATGGAACGTCCTCATTAGAGGAAGAAGAGTTAATTAAAAGCTGGTTTTCAGATTTCAAATTTGAAAACCAAGATCAAGCAATAATCAACTATGATAAAGAGGTTCTTTTTCAACGGATTTTGATTCGCCTTGCCGAAACCGAAACACCGGTAAGGAAATATAAGCCTATATGGTGGTCAATAGCCGCCGCGGCGATTATGATTTTCGCATTTACAGTGTACCAATGGACTAATCATCAAAGAATTGAAGATCCCGTGGTGCAAACTCTAGAGAACGATGTATTACCAGGTAAAGATGAAGCAACTATGGTGCTGGCAGATGGAAGGGAAATTGAGTTGAATGCTAATGGTCTCAAGGAAGAATCAACGTATGGAGTAAAGGTGGATGAAAAATTAGGGATCATATCCTTTTCGAATCCGAAAAAGAAACTTACAACCAAATTAGAATACCACACCATTAAAACTGGATATGCTGGACAATATACGGTCATCCTGCCTGATGGTAGTAAAGTAAAATTAAACTCCAATTCCTCTATTCGTTTTCCTATTGAGTTTGGTCGAGAGCGAAATGTCGAAATGGTGGGAGAGGCGTTTTTTGAAGTGGCTAAGGATGAGAATAAAAAATTTACTGTTGATGCAGGATATCAACAGATAGAAGTTTTAGGGACTCAATTTAATATTAAATCCTACCCAGAAGAATATGAAACAACCACAGCTTTAGTCTCGGGAAGTTTAAGGGTGAGATCAAGTAATAAGAATGATATTAATGAATTTATCCTAAAGCCTGGAGAACTGGTGAAAAATGGAAAAGGAAAACAATTGATAGTTGATAAAAGTGATTCGAACAAAGAAAAAGCTTGGGAACAGGGTGAATTTTTCTTTGACGGTGAAAACCTACAGGAGGTATTGAGCACGGTTGCTCGGTGGTATAATGTGAAAATAATTTATGAATATCAGCCTTCGCCAGATACAGAATATGGCGGTATCATATCCAGAAACAAAAGATTATCAACGGTATTAAAACTGTTGGAAGATAAGGAAAATGTAAATTTTGAAATCAAAGGAAAGGAGGTCATCGTTAAAAAAAGATTGAAATAAATTACTTAAAAAATATTAAACCTAAGCGTATTACTTAACTAACCTTATTAATTCATGGATTTGAAAACATTCCTACGATTAAAGAGGGGTAAACAGGACAATAACCTACCAAACCAATGGCGAAATATTCCTAAATATTGTGTCCTATTATCCTTATTAGCAACGGCAGAGCTAAGTTTTGCATCTGTTCAACAGATTCGCATTAATAAAAAAAATGCCAAGATTGAAGAAGTTTTGATTGAATTGAGAAAGCAATCAAATATTGACTTTTTTTATAATAAGGGTGATTTATCTAAAGAAAATCCCCTAAACTTAAATTTGAACAATGTAAGTCTTGAAACAGCCTTAAGTAAACTTTTGGAAAACACAGGTTTAACGTATGCGATAAAAGATGGTATCGTTGTTCTCAGTCCCAAAGAATCTAAACAGCAGAATATAACCGGCCGAGTGGTCAACCAGCAGGGCGAAGGGATTGCAAATGTTTCTATTACAGCGATAAACCGAACTACGAAATCGACCTCTATTGGGGCGCAGACTAAAGCTGATGGATCCTTTTTAATTCCTGTTTCGAATCTTCAAGACACCTTAACTTTTTCAAGTGTGGGTTATGAATCTCGTACAATTGCGCTCAATGGGCGGAAGACGCTAGAAGTGGTGTTGAAACAAAAGGTTCAGGAACTGGAAGACGTAATTGTTACTGGTATATACGAACGTAAAGCCGAAAGCTTTACAGGATCTTCCATGACGATCAAAAAGGAGGATATCAAAAGGATGGGAAGTACAAACGTATTTCAATCTTTAAAAAATATATCGCCAAGTATGTTCTTGGATAATTTTGACATGGGGTCTAATCCTAATACATTACCCGATCTACAAATCCGTGGTAATGGAAGTCTGCCTATAACCGAAGATTTAACATCAGGATTGAAAGGTAATTATTTGAAATCTCCATCGCAGCCTTTGTTTATTTTGGATGGTTTTGAAGCCTCAGTTGAACGAATTTTCGATTTGGATATCAATCGAATAGAAAGCGTAACGATTCTGAAGGATGCCGCTTCTAAGGCTATTTATGGGTCGAAAGCAGCCAATGGGGTCATCATTATTGAGACCACTAAAATGGTTGGTTCGAAACCTATTATCAATTATAACATGAGTGTGAATGTGGAACTTCCGGATTTGACCAGTTATAATTTGACTAATTCAAGGGAAAAGTTGCAGGCAGAGGTTATTGATGGCATGTACAGTCCTAATTCTACTTATAATGAAGCCGATTATTATATTCAAATGCAAAAATTGTATAATACCCGTAAGAAATTAGTAGAGGAGGGATTAGATACTTATTGGTTGGCAAAACCATTGCAAAATGGTGTAGGAAATAGACATTCCTTGAGTGCCGAATTAGGATTAGAGGATCTTCGAGTATTAACTGATTTTACCTTCAATAATGTTTCAGGAGCCATGATTGGCTCTGGAAGAAAGAATATAGGTGGAAATATCTCTGCATCCTACCGATTGAATAAATTTCTATTTAGAAATGTAGCATCTTTTACATCTAATAAATCGAATGAATCTCCTTATGGTGATTTTTCAGAATATGTAAAAATGAATCCATATTGGCGTGCGGTAAATGAAGACGGAACTATTCCATTTTATGCAGAAGTATTCAATTCCTCGAACATCACGAATCCGCTGTACAATTCCCAATTGAACATTAAAAATACAGACAGCTATTTAAATTTTACGAACAATTTATACTTGGAATGGATGCCAATCGAGGGGTTAAGGTCGACCGCACGGATTGGGATTGATACAAAGACTTCGGATGCGGATGAATTCTATCCTGGAAAGCACACCAAATTTGCACTTTATACAGATGAAGTCACGATCAATAGGAAAGGTTCTTACCAAGTAAATAATGGTAAAAGCACCTATCTATCTGGAGATTTAAACATAAATTATAGTAAGCAGGTTGAAAAGAATTATTTCTTTGGGAACTTAGGCTATAATGTAAGTGAAAAAAAATTTGCTGAGCGGGTATATTTTGCAGAAGGTTTTCCAAGTGACCGTTTGCAGGATATCATTTTTGCTAGAAACTATGCCATAGATACAAGACCTTCTGGCTTGGATGGAATTACTCGAGATATGGGTTTCTTGGCTGCTTTTTCTTATATGTGGGATAATAGATTCATATCTGATTTTACCTATAGGGCAAATGCCTCTTCTCAGTTTGGGGCAGATCGTCGATGGGCCTCTTTTTGGTCTGTGGGCTTAGGATGGAACTTACATAATGAGCAATGGTTAAAATCATTAGGCTATGTGGATTTATTCCGTATTCGCGGATCGGCTGGACAAACAGGAAATCAAAATTTTAATTCCAATGCTTCTATTGCGACTTATAAATATGCGTTGGAAGCCTATTACAATGGTTTTCCTGGATCAGAATTATTCAACATGGTCAATCCAGGTTTACAATGGGAATCATCAAAGGATTACAATGCTGGTCTGGATTTGAAGGTAGGACCTGTAGGTATTAGAGCCGATTATTATGTAAGGTATACCGAAAACCTGTTAGCAGATATTACACTTCCTAGTTCTACAGGTTTTGAATTGGTGAAGGATAATTTAGGAAAAATTAAAAATAATGGTCTCGAAATATATGCGAATTATACTGCTTGGCAAAGAGATAGAAATTTTCTCTCCTTACAATTTGGAATAGAAACCAATGAGAATAAAATTGTAGAATTATCCAATTCTATGAAAGCCTATAACGACCGTATGGATGCTTTGGCTGCAGATCGTGGAAATAATGTACCTATTAAGAAATATCAGGATGGTATGGCGATGGATGCGATTTGGGCAGTGCCTTCGTTAGGAATCGATCCAGCAACTGGTAATGAAATTTATATCAGAAAGGATGGAAATACCACGTACAGTTGGAATGCTTCTGATATGATTGTGGCAGGTATTGCACGTCCGAAATATCAAGGAACCTTTGGGATTCAAGGGGAGTTCAAAGGAGTTGGTCTTTCGGTTACAGCTCGCTATTTAGGTGGAGGACAATTATATAACCAAACCTTGGTTGATCGTGTAGAAAATGTAGATATGATGTATAATGTTGACCGCAGGGTACTTACAGGTCGTTGGTTAGAGCCAGGTCAAAATGCATTATATAAGAGATTGGGAGAGTATAGTATCCCTTTGGAAAATGGATCTTTCACACCCGCACAAGAAATGACGAGGGCAACGACTCGTTTTGTTCAGGATCGTAAAGAGTTGGATATAGCATCCATTAACTTGTATTATGATTTTTACCAACATGCTTGGCTGAACAAATTAAAATTACAACGTCTGAGAGCTTCATTCAATATGAATGATGTCGTTAAATTTTCGTCAATTGAGATCGAACGTGGTTTAACCTATCCATTTTCAAGAACAGTTTCTTTTTCACTAAATGCAACCTTTTAAGATCATGAAAAGAACATTAAAATTTTACGGTTTGAGTTTGGTCATTCTGCTTTCCTTACAATCTTGTGAGAAGTGGTTTGACGTAACAGCAAATAACCAGATAAAAGCGGAGGACCAATTCTCATCAGTGGATGGGTTTAAAGATGCTTTGATGGGCGTGTATTTGTCCATGGGAAATGGTGCAATTTATGGATTGAACACTTCCTATAATTTAGTAGATGTTTTGAGTCAGCAATATGCTGCATTTATTGCAGGAAACACGGAAGTTGGTGAAATACAGAAGTTTAATTATACCCATGTGTCTAGTGAAAGAAATATAAAAAACATGTGGGATAAGTATTACTTTTCCATAGCCAATATAAATAGCTTACTTGAACATATCGAGAAGAGTGAATTTGCTTGGTACCAAGGAGAGAAAGAGATCATCAAAGGAGAATTGTTGGGATTGCGTGCATTTCTTCATTTTGATTTATTACGCTTTTTTGGTCGATCAAATTATGCCAATAGACCAGATCTACAAGCTAGACTAACCATTCCTTATGCTTTAAAATATAGTAAGGATTATCCTGTCCAGTATTCCTATTCCGAAACATTTGAATTAATGGAAAAGGATATCGCAGAATCGTTGACCTTATTAAAATTTGATCCTATTTCGAAGGGAACTCTGATATCAAATGAAGCAATGTTGAATATTAACCGAGATGGATTTTATGATAAAAGGCAAAATAGGATGAATTATTATGCTGTCAAGGCATTGCAAGCACGTGTTTTCTCCTGGCAAGGAGGTGCAAAAATGAAGGATGCAGCTGAAGCAGCGGAAGAAGTGATCGCGGATTCTTACGCAAAATTATTAGGACAAAATGAATCTGTAAATCTAAA
Organism: Sphingobacterium sp. 1.A.4; assembly: GCF_002734245.1. Classification (NCBI taxonomy): domain Bacteria; kingdom Pseudomonadati; phylum Bacteroidota; class Sphingobacteriia; order Sphingobacteriales; family Sphingobacteriaceae; genus Sphingobacterium; species Sphingobacterium sp. 1.A.4. The sequence goes on along the minus strand of NZ_PEAZ01000107.1, from coordinate 39,753 downwards.
CAAAACGATTGTACAAGAACAATTATTTGGTTTGAAGGTTAATAATTTACAAAACAGCCAATTTTATTTTGATGGCGATCTATTAACCAATCCTTTTGCATTAAGAATGCAGGGAGCGACAGTAGCTGAAGTTTACGAGACAGAAATTCCAGAAATTGGAGCGGCAGATATTCGTTTTAATACCTTGTTGATTAATGGAAACGCAGGATATGTGAGTTCTAAATTAGTTAATAGATCGATGAATGATTTGGATTTCAATGTGATTCCCTTAATTAAAATCCCTGAAATGTATTATATCGCATCGGAATACTATGCATCAAATAATCTTTCCAAAGCTATTCAATTATTGGAAAAGGTTAGAGAAAGTAGACGCATTGTGCAACCTTTGCCTGCTAATCTGAATTCGGAAACATTTTCCCAGGAATTGTTGAAGGAGTATCGTAAAGAGTATGTCGCCGAAGGACAGTTGTTTTTCTATTATAAGCGCTTGGGTTTGCAACACATACCCAACTATTCGGCTTCTATTATTGCTGATGATAAAATATACATGTTGCCATTTCCACCTTCTGAAATTGAATTTGGAAACAGGGAACAATAATTCATCCTTTAAACAAGATAATTATGAAAGCTAAAATAATATCAATCTATAGTCTATTATTAGGTGGATTAATAGCGTTTTGGAGCTGTGAAAAATCAGAACCTACCGCATTTAATTCCAAAGCGGCCATCATATTTGATTATTCAAATTCCGTCGGGGCCAACAAGATAAATTTTTCCTTTCTGGGAAAGCCTGAGCAAATTGGAGAAATCCGAATTCCTGTCATTGTTAATGGATTTCCGGAGGACAAGGATAGGGTTTTTGAAGTTAAAGTAATCACTGATACGATTACCAATGCGGAAAGCGCGGATTACCAGATTGAACAGGGAATAGTCCATGCTGGAAAAGTTAGGGACACATTGATTATAAAGGTTCCAAAAACTGAAAAGCTGGAAACAGAGGTTTTAAGATTGTTTCTTCAAGTAAAGGAATCGAACGATTTTGATGCAGGAATAATTGAACGTCAGTTTATCGAAGTTTCCTGGAGCAATCAAGCAATTATGCCTACATGGGGAGTTTATTTTAGAACATTTTTCTCTTCTGTAGGAAGTACTAAAGCCTATCGGATTTTTGTTGAAACCACAGGGTTGACCAATTTTGCAGCAGCAGATTTTAGGCCTTACGGTCAGGCTGGAGCAGAAGTGTTAGGTAAGAAATTCGGTGATTATATCAGGGCCTGGAATGCAGCAAATCCTAATGATATCCTAAAACACGATGATGGCACCCAAAAAGGAAATCCAATTGTCCCTAGGTATTAATTTCGAATTATTTACCAATAATTAAACGAAAATGAAAACTATAAAATATACATATAGCTTATTGATCAGCCTAGTTTTTTTGCTGTTTTTTGCTTCTTGCAAGGATGATCTAAGTAGCTTAGATACAAATAAATTGTCGGATATTAAGGTAGATACTGTAGGCCAAAGCACGCTATCCGTATTTCAATTTGATGAATTGGTTCTAGATCCAAAAATTTTAGGAATTGGTCCTAATGATCAGTTGACCTATGAATGGACGATAAATTTGGAGCCATGGTCTACAGAATATATTACCATAGGAACAGAGAAAAAACTGACTTATGAAGTAGGTTTTGTACCTACTAACCTTGACAGGTTGCATCAGATCGTTTTAAAGATTAAAGATGAAAAATCTGGGGTTACATATATTCAAGATTGGCCATTAATGATTCGGAATGGAATTGGTGAAGGATTGGTAATTGTGGAAACTTATGATAATCAAAATACGGATTTGAGCCAAATTATGTCTCCTTTAGTGACACCTGATTTTAATCAGGAGAAAATACGAACTAAAATCTATTCAGCAGCTAACGGTACTAGCATTCCTGGTTTAGTAAATTCTATGATTTTTACAAAATTAGGATCCAGTAATGTATTATTAGGAGGAACTTCTAACTCTCTTTTTGCTATTAAAACATTGGATTATTCCTTGGGCGATCAAAATGAGAAATTATTTTATGCACCTCAAGATAGCTATGGGCCAGAAAAGCTAGTAAATTTCGTGCAGAACGAGATTATGATCCATAAGGGAAAATTATATGCGAATTGGTTGCAGATTTCAAAATTTGGGTTGCCTTTCCCAAATAATTACAATATCCCAACTATTTTAGGAATAAATAACCGCTATGATTATCCAAATATTTCCTTAAACTTTTATAGTGAGGAAAAGGGTCATTTTGCCTATCAATATTCCTTTGCTACCTATGGTGATCGTGGTATGCGACCAGTTCCAGCTGCTACTGTACCTTTCAATCCAAATGATCTTCCAAATAAACAGAATATTGCGGCAGGAATAAGTAACCAAGGTGAATTTATTCATATCCTTAAAGATAAATCTACACAGAAATATGGATTATATATATTAAGTGCGGGAGGATATGATAGTGAAAATTGGGTTCCAACCCCATCTGTTCCAAAGAAATTTATGGACCTGTCCAATGCGCCAGAAATAGACCAAGCCATAAAATTTTTGATATTAGATAATCAGCAAGTGATTTTATATGCTACTAAGACCAAAATTTATGCAATCATGTATTCTGCATTAAATCCTGCCTATAGCTTGCGATATACGGTATCATCCGGAGAAGAGATCACTGCTTTAAGTGTCTATTTACAAGCTGATTATCCAATGGTTAATCGGGAGAATTTCTCAAGAAATGGCAAGCAACTGATTTTAGGAACTTATAATGGTACCGAAGGTAAAGTACATGTTCTTCCACTGATTAATGAGGGAGTGGCAAATATCGATCAGGCGAACATTAAAACATATAATGGTTTCGGAAAAATATTATTTACCATAACACAACTTTAAACCAGATAGCCCCTTAGGCAAAAATCTTTGGGGCTTTCATTTTTGATATTATGAGGAAAATTTTAAAGATCGCACGATTAGAATTGAACATTCTGTTCTATTCGCCAGTGGCCTGGGTCGTCATGATCATTTTTTTGATCCAATGTGGAATATCCATTATGGATCTTATACAAGTGAAGGAAAGTGACCAACAATTAGATAAAGTAATACAGTCTGTTACGATTGATGTTTTCTCAGGTAATAAAGGGTTTTTTCATTCTGTTCTTAAATACACTTACCTATATATCCCTTTACTAACTATGGGTATAATAAGTAGAGAATTAAGTTCAGGTTCTATAAAATTACTACAATCATCACCTGTTACCAACTTTCAAATCGTGATTGGTAAATATTTGGCCTTACTTGGCTTCGGCTTGTTTTTCATCCTGGTTATTTTCGGAATTGGATTTACAGCCAGCCGTTTGATTGATAATTTTGATTGGGGGATCCTCTTGGCTGGTATGGTAGGAGTCTATTTGTTAATTGCTGCATATGCTGCGATTGGTTTATTCATGTCCAGTTTAACATCCTATCAGGTCGTTGCGGCGATCAGTACGTTAGCTATTTTCGCTGGATTGAATTTTATTGGTGAAATAGGGAAAGGAAATGAATTTGTTAGAGAAATCACTTATTGGTTATCCTTGCAAGGACGGACTGACCATTTTATAAATGGGATGCTTTCCAGTCAAAATATAAGTTATTTTGTTTTGGTAATTACTCTCTTTTTAGGTGTTACAATCATGCGATTGAATGATGGTCGTGTTATCCGGTCTGAATTGCAAAAAGCGGTGCGTTATATCTTATTAATAGCGTTGATATTATCGGTAGGATATTTTACTTCTAGGCCTACAAATTGGCATTTTTGGGATTTGAGTAGATTTGAAGCGAATACATTAACCCCAAATAGTAAAGAGGTCATCTCCCATTTAAATCAAAAGATTAAAATGAAGAATTATGCAAATATTCTTCATCCACATGGAAGATTGGGGACACCGAAATGGCGGAAATTTGATTTGAAGCAATTTGATATGTATACCCGGTATATTCCAGAAATGGAAATGGAATACATTTATTACTATGATTATGTGCCTTTATATGCGGATAGTTCTATCAATTTATTGGAAAAGGCTCAAAAAGCAGCACTTGCCCATGAAATCGATTTTGACCAATTATTATCCCCGGAGGAAATCAAAAAACAGATCGATTTATCTCCCGAAAGAAATGCTTACGTTAGATTCATCCATCATGGTAAGGATAGTGTTGCTTTAAGAATGTTCATGGATGCAACTGGTTATCCAAACGAATCTGAAATCACCTCTGCTTTAAAGCGATTATATACTAAAGTTCCGATTGTTGGTATACTTAAGGGGCATGATGAACGAAGCGTAACCAAGATAGGTGATAAAGCATATAATACCATTACCACTGAAATTGGCCAAAGAGCTGCCTTGGTGAATAATGGATTTGATGTTAAAGAATTAGTAGCTAATCAAATCGATAGTCTGGGTGGAAAGTTGGCGGTGTTAGTTATTGCCGACCCATTTACTTCTTATTCTGATGTTGAACTCGCAGCTATCCATCGATATATTGACCAAGGAGGTAATCTGTTACTATCCATTGAGCCTGGCAAGGAAGCTTTAGTTAATCCAATACTAAAGAACATTCCGGCAAAATTTGAATCTTTCCAATTATATCAAAAAACAAAGGATTTGGAAGCAAATGTTCTCGTCGGGCGGGCAGCTAATAATGAGTTAAGTAAAAGTTTTTATGATAATCCCAACGCCGTATTGTCATTCGCAGGAAGCACTGCTATCCGCATGGATAGTAACTTAAATGGTTATAAAAATGAAGAATTGGTTATGAGTGGAAAAAGTCAGGTATGGAAAGGTAGATTAGCGATAGATACCGTTTTCCAGAAATCTGATTCTATACCTTATATCCTAGCTACTGCTTTATCTAAAAAAGTCAACGATAAGGTACAGAAGATTGCTTTGTTTGCAGATGCTGACTTTATGAGCAATGCAGAATTAGGCCGCTTCAATCTAAGAAATGACAATGGTGGTTTTACCATTAAATTATTTAAATGGTTCTCTGATGGAGAGTTTCCAGTAAATACCAAAAGACCAGAATCGATCGATAATAAAATTTTAGTGAAAGCTGGAACATTAAACAGCATAAAATATATCTGGGTATTCATTCTCCCAATCGTTATCGCTTTGGTAGGAGGTTATTTATTAATTAGCAGAAAAAGAAAGTAAAAAATGAGTACGAGTATAGCAACAATAAAATCATTGTCCCATAGATATTCAAGAGATTGGGCAATTCGTAATATTAACTTTGAGGTTACTGAGAAAGGGATTCTTGGACTATTGGGTTCAAATGGTGCAGGTAAATCAACCACGATGAATATTCTTTGTGGGGTAATCAACCAAACGGAAGGAGAGGCCCTAATTGATGGAATAAATATTAGACAGCACCCGGTGGCGGCGAAACGTTTAATCGGTTTTTTACCTCAAAAGGCACCTCTCCATTTTGAATTGACCGTGAATGAATATTTAACCTATTGTGCCAACCTGAGGGATATTCCTGCACAAGATATCCCAGGAGCTGTGGAAGTAGCCAAAAAGAAATGTGGTATTAGCCACTTTAGTAATAGATTGATCAGTAATCTTTCTGGAGGTTATCAACAACGTGTGGGGATAGCCCAAGCAATCATTCATAATCCAAAATTGGTGGTGTTGGACGAGCCTACTAATGGTTTGGATCCAAATCAAATATTGGAGGTAAGAAAGTTGATAAAAGAAATAGGGGAAGAACGTTCGGTCATTCTTTCTACACATATTCTTAGTGAAGTTCAAGCCACCTGCGATAGGATCATCATGATTGAACATGGAGAAGTGGTATTTGCGGATACGATGAATGCCTTTAACAATTATATTGAGCCCAATTCATTAATGCTCCATTTAAGCCATGCTCCAGATATAAAGGAATTGGAGGATTTGGCATTTATAGATCGCATTGAGGAAGTAGAAATAGGACAGTATCGTGTGTTTTTCAACGATCCAAACCAGGTAACTCAAAAATTAATTCAGCTAAGCGCCGACAAGGGATGGGGGTTAGCGGAAATCTATTTAGAAAAAAGTTCGTTGGATGGGGTTTTTGCACAATTGTCGGCAAATACTAAAGGAAGGGAATAGCATGCGAAAAATCATAAAAATTGCACGTTTAGAATTAAGCATTTTATTTTATTCGCCAATAGCATGGATAATTCTGGTCATCCTTTTTTTGCAAGGAGGATTAGCCTATTTTGATATGCTTTATAGTCAGGAAACCCAGCAACAACTAGATAGGGATCTAAGTGTCTTGACTCGCGTCATGTTTGCTGGAGAAAAGGGGATGTTCTCCACGCTGATAGAATACCTTTATTTATATATTCCATTATTGACCATGGGTATCTTCAGTAGGGAGTATGTTAGTGGTTCAATTAAATTGTTGCAGTCCTCGCCTGTTACAGCTACACAAATTGTTTTAGGTAAATATCTTTCCATTGTTATCTATGCCTTTATTGCAGTAGGTATGCTGGGTCTATATGCGGTTTCAGCCTATTTTTCTATTGAGCATATGGATGTTAAATTTGTGCTTTTTGGACTATTGGCTCTTTTTCTTTTAATATGTACGTATTCTGCTATTGGTCTGTTTATGTCCAGTTTAACTTCCTATCAGATTGTAGCAGCCATTAGTACTTTAGCTTTGCTTGCGTTTTTAAATTATGCTCAAATCCTTGGAGCGAAATACGATGGCTTTCGTGAGATTACGAATTGGTTATCCGTAGGAGGTAGGGCAGAGGAAATAGTAAATGGATTGTTAACAACTAGGGAGATTGCTTTTTTCTTGCTGATCATTTCATTCTTTCTCATGGTCACAATTCTGCGAATTGTTCAGGAAAGATCAGGTACGAAAACTATAATTAAGACATTACAATACATGGCTTTAGCAGTTGTACTTTTAGGAATTGGATATATAACATCTCTTATTCGTTTTACGGGTTATTATGATACTACTCAAATTAAGGATAGAACCATATCAGCATATGGACAATCAATTGCCTCAAGAATAGATGGGCCTATAAAGTTAGTTACTTATATCAATGTCTTAGATCGAAGAGCAGAATATGCTTCACCAAAAAATCGTATAAGTGATTTAGCAAATTTTGAATCTATTAATAGGTTTATTCCTCAGCTTGAGATGGATTATGTCGTTTACTATAATAGTATACCATATTTAAAATTGGATTCAAATGAAACTTTTCTTAGCAAATCTGAAAAGGCTGCGGATGCCCTAGGGATAAATTTCAAGAAATTATTGACCCCGGAGGATATGAAAAAATTCCCCGAAGTTGCTCTTGAAAATAATACGTTGGTTAGATTTTTTGAATATAAAGGCAAGCGGGTTCCCTTACGCATGTTTGATGATATGTTTGTGTATCCAAAAGAAGGGGAAATCAATGCTTCCTTAGTAAGATTATTGGATGGGCCTGCAGTTCTTGGACTTTTATCTGGGAAAGGCGAGCGTGGAATTGATAATTATGGAAATGGGGAATACAGTATTCTTTTAAATGGTCAGACTGTTAGAGGCTCATTGATCAATAGAGGATATGAAATCCAGAAGTTGAATGCATCTTCCTTAGATGATTTTAAAGGTGTGGGCATTGTTATAGCCGACCCTAGAGAACCCTATACTACCGAAGAATTAAATTCGATTTTTCGTTATATAGAACGAGGAGGCAATATTTATTTATTAGCTGATCCACAGGGAAGTAAGGAATATCTGCAACCGATAGCAGAAAAATTGGGGCTGAAATTTATGGATGGCACTTTAATGCAGGATAGTGAAGATTATGATGTGGATCTTCTGCGTTTGTATCTCACGCCGGAAGCTGAGGAAAATGGATTTTTGTATTATAAAGGCGCAAAGTTGGTGATGAACAAAGCTATGGGAATTGAACCATTAACCGACAACAAGGGCTTTTCAAGGGTAGTATTGATGCGATCAGATGATAAGGATACTTGGAATAAATTGGGAACCTATGATCTGAATTTAAAGAAAGAGGTTTTTATGGAAGGGAAAGATGTTCGGGTTTCTGTTCCTACTGCGATGAAACTTTTGCGAAAGGTGAATGGAAAAGATCAACATGTTTTTGTATTCGGAGATGCTGATTTCATAAGTAACGCGGAACTTAACCGATTTAATATTAATTCTATTAATTCCCTAGTTGCGGGAAGAATCTTCAATACTATTAGAGATAGAAAAGCACAAGTTGGTGCGGAGAAAGATAAAGCGCCGGATGTGATCATTAAGTCAAGACGGAAATCTATCAATACTCAAAAGTTAATTTATCTTTTGATAATACCAGTGCTAATTGCTGTGACAGCAGTTGTCGTGCTTAAGCGCCGAAAAAGAAAATAATACTAACGTTTGTTGTTTGAGTTTAGTATGGAAAGGTCCTTCTTAATGTTGGGCCTTTCTTTGTTCTTATGGAGCTTTTTAGAAAGCGTTTCAGCTTCTGCTATCAATGTATCGATATATGCTGTCCGCTCATTCATCAGCTCCGGATGGAGCACAAAACCCAATTTGGTCCTATTGATGGACAAGCCAACTAGTAAGGCATTGATTCTATAAGCCAGGGTCTGGAAATGCTCAATCTCCTTTTTATGGAGTCTTCCTTGGATTGGATCTTTGGCAAACTGTTCCAAGGAATCATAACTTAGGGCCAATGCAGATTGGGTGAACTTTCTCACCAATCTCAAATCATAATAACTCAGTTCCTGAACCTCATAACTCTCCTTGATCTTTTGGAAGAAATTCCGGAAGTGGTCCAATAATCGGTTGGTCTGTTGCTCAATCGACCGATAATGATTGATCGGGATAGCAAGACATCCCAGTACAGCAAATATGGACCCCATTAAGGTAAAGGCAAATCTACTTCCCAGAATATCCTGAATGGTTCCTTCAAAGGTATGTTGGCCGATCAGAATGGTAATCGTGATGAAAATAACACAGACCAAATAATTTGGTTTGTTGAACAATAAGAACAGGTAAAGGCAAAAGATCGCTATCCCCATTAGGATAGTGAAATCCTTGATGATCAACAAAATCAAAAGGCTGATGGCTATTCCGATCAAAGAACCCACTATCCGTTGGTAATTTCTTTTTTGGGTAGTGGTAAAACTAGGTCTGGCCACCAAAATAATGGTCAGCAAGATCCAGGAAGCATACCTGTATTCTGGAAGCGCATAACCGATAACACCACCTAACATCAATAAAATTGACATCCGGACTGCATAAGAAAAAATCGGCGACTTGAAGTTGAAATTGTTAACAAGCGTTTTGAAATCACTATCTGGTGCCACAAAATCCTTAAAATTCTTACTTTCTACCCAGCTATGATCCGCATCCAAAACCTCCTCCTTGATGTCATGAAGGATATTTGCGATCTGTCCTAATTGCTTGGCAATGGAAATGATCAATTCTTTTCGGTGAAAATCAGCAATGAATTGGTCAACTTCCAGTTGTACCATGATTTTCTCAAACTCTTTCTTCCTTTTCAGATTGGAAGACTTTGATTTTTTTAAATAATTCAATTCTGCAGTTTCCTTGGATAGGATGGCCAAGGCACGACGAATAAGGGATAAGGTATTCCCTGATTTCAGAAGCTCCCGGATCCTTTCATAATCCTGATCTACCGCCATTAACAATTCGTAGAGATCAATGAGTTTATAGAGCTTGGCAAGCCATATTTTGGTCCGAAGATCTTTTTCAGAATGGAGGTTCTTGTTCCTCAGCAATAAGGACCGTACAGCTTCCAGTTGATCAGAAACCTTGATCTGTAATGCACTGAGTTGTTTATAGGTTTTGGGAAGTGGAATTTCTTCGTTGTAACAGTCAATTTTTAACCTGATGAGTTGGGATAAACTCGTGATACCCGATTGCACCGCAAATCTGAGGGAACGATAAGGAAATAGATAGACCTGCAGTAAACTCAGGATATAAAAACAGATGGCTCCTGCAGTAACTGAAAGACTGAATATTAGAGGATCTTCAGGCCGTAAGCCAATGGTAAAGCTGGCTACGATCAATCCGAGATTCCCAATGAAATTGATCCGGAACCCTAATAAAGCTATAAAAGTGTAAACAAAACCAAAAATTCCTAACAAGAGAACAATGATGGGAGAATGGTTTGCCAATGCCAGGGAGATACTGATCGAGGTAATGGCAAAAACCGGGATACAGTAAGCAAATGATGTCCACTTATCTTTTTTTGTTCCTGGCAGATCGGTTAAGCAGGCGAGTAGAACCCCAACAGCAAAAGCAATGGCGACATGCCCATCAAATAGGTAAAAAACAAATAAAGAAGGGATAAGGATAATCAAGATATTGCGTAATGCATCAAAGCTCGATTCGGTTTTTAAGAAAGAAGATATTTTAGAAAATACGCTCGTTGCCAAATTATATAAGGATATCTATTGTTTTGTGGCTGCAAAAATACGAAAAAATAAAATAGCAGGAATTATATGCGGTGTAATATATTTATCATAAAATATTATTTTGATGGAGAGGGGTATTGGTGCCCTCTAGGTCACGAGGCTAAGGTTTTCTCTTCGTTTAAAGAATTTTGTTCGGAGTGAGATAGACTATTTTTAGAATGAGTATAGTAAGATTGTTTTAGAATAAATACTCTTCTTCTATGAAAATAAATTAACATTTTTTTAAGATAATTTAGAGTTCAAAATCGTAATTTTATACTGAATCATTAACCATTCAATATATTAGCTGTTTTCAACGAAAAGGAAGGATCGAAAAATTTTACGGATAGGAGGGACAATATTCTGTTTTATACGTCTATATAAACAGAATGTGCTAGGAGAGGTAAAATATATCGAAAACCTTACAATCAAATAAGAAAAAACCTAATTACATTTGAGAAATGAATTATTAATCTAATAAAACCAGTACAATTTAATATGAAAAAAAGTGTTATCTCACTTGGGATTTTAGCTGCGGCTCTATCATTTTCACAAGTGCAAGCTCAAATTGTGAAACAAAAGGGCATAACCCAGGAGGAATTAGTAAGACAAATCAATGAAATTGCTAAAGAAAAGGATACGAAAGTTCGTGATGCTGCTTTAACAAAAGAAGCAGAAGCAATGATGGCTAGTAAAAATGAAGAATTTGCTGGCATGGCTAGCTCTTTATTCCGCTTTATAGGTAATGCTGATAAAGCAGAAGAGGCTGATAAATCCCTGATAAAGCGTTTTCCTAAAGGTTCTAAAGCAAGACTAGATGCTTACAATGCCATCTTCAAAACAGAAGGTATTACAGCTGTAGAATTGGAGAAACAATTGACTGCTTGGGAAAAGAAATTCCCAGCAAAATCCTTTAAAGAAGAAAATAGAGCTATCTATGCACAAGGAAAATCCAGATTAGCAGGTCTATACTTTAAAGAAAAGAATGCTGCAAAAGGGAATGAAATTCTTCAATCGTTAAAATCTGAAGCAGCGTATGCGCAATTAGCGAGTTCCGTAGCCAGTGGATTGGTTAGGGAAAAGGATTATACCAATGCTGAACCAATTTTAGCAGACATCTATCAAGCATCTTATGATGCTTACAACTCTGCTGATGATAAAGTTAAATCTAGTCCTACAGCGAGAGCATATCCTACGATTGCAGGAAACTATGCACCTGCTTTGATCAATGGAGGGAATGCAGAAAAAGGTCTTCAGGTGTATGAAGGTCTATTTAAGGTTGATCCTTATTATTCTTCTGCTCCAGTTTATGTATTGGGTTATGCAGATGGTATCCGTAAGACAGGAAGAGACCTGGATGCCTTTTTGTTTATTGATAATGCGTTGATCCAAAATGGTAAAAATGATGGTTTGATAAAGGTTCAAAAAGAACTTTATGAAAAATTGAATGGAGCGAATGCTAATTTCGATAATTACCTAGCCTCTGTTGACAAAAAAGGTGAAGAAGCCATGATTGCCAAATATAAAGGGGAAATGATCAAAAAAGAAGCACCTTTGTTCTCTTTGGTGGACCGCGACGGCAAAACAGTTTCTTTGGCAGATTATAAAGGAAAAGTGGTAGTCCTTGATTTCTGGGCAACTTGGTGTGGTCCATGTATCAATTCATTCCCAGGCATGCAGGCTTCTGTAAACAAGTATAAAGACGATAAGGATGTAGTATTCTTGTTTATTGATACTTGGGAACGTGGAGATAATTATAAAGATTTAGTAAACGATTTTATCAAGAAGAACAATTATACCTTCCATGTGCTTTTCGATGAGATGAAAGATAGAGAAAAAGCGGCTGTTACAGCCTACGGTGTAAAAGGAATACCTTTTAAAGCTGTAATCGATAAAGAAGGCTTCATCCGTTTTGAATCCTCAGGTTCATCACCAGAAGTGGACAAAATTGTAAAAGAAATGACTGTAAAGATTGAATTAGCTAAAAACGCGAAATAATCAATCATTTCAAGACATAGTAAAGGAGCGTTGAATTTTCAACGCTCCTTTTGTTTTTCAATAGTAGAATGAAATACCTTGAATATTCTTTGTAAGAATGGTTTTTATAGAGCTTTTGCACCTGCAGAAGCCACCTCGTGATCATCTTCCACAGTACTTCCACTCACGCCGATTGCCCCAATGATAGTGCCGTTGTTATCCTTGATGACAACACCTCCTGGAAAGGTAATCAGTCCATGGTTGGAATGTTCGATATTGTAAAGGGCTCCACCTGGTTGTGATAATTTTCCTATCTCCCCGGTATCCATATTGAAATACCTGGCCGTTCTAGCCTTTTTCTGAGAAATATCAATGGATCCTAACCAAGCATCGTCCATCTTGTTAAAAGCCACTAGATTGGTTCCTGCATCCACCACTGCAATATTCATTTTCACGCCTAATTCTTCCGATTTCTTAATGGCTGCATCAATGATTTGACGAGCTTGTTGTAATGTGATGTTACTCATAGATATAATTTTTTAAGTTTATGAGTTAAAGTTATTACATAATTTTACCTCACGCTAAAAGGATAGTCTCAAAGAATAAGACAATAGTTTCAGAAATATTTGAATATCTTCGTATGATAAATCCACGGAATCTATCCATAATACCCTATGAATTACACGGTTGAACTTCTTTCTTTACAAACTCCGGAACACCTTCGTTCTGGACAGGAGCATCAAAACCGGTTTGACTGTGGTGATTTTGAGATCAATATTTTTGAGACTTTCCAATCTTCCCTTAAAGTGAAGATAGTATATCCCGGACTGACCATTTCAAGTATGATCAGGGGAAAGAAAACGATCTATACCAATGCAGGTGAGCGTTTTGAATTCCAGCCGGGCACCTCGCTGGTCCTTCCTGAAGGAGAGACGATTTACGCTGATTTTCCGGAGGCAGATGCTAAAAATCCGGTGCAATGTGCGACCATCCTGATCCCGCAAGCTACGTTGGAGAAACAATTGAAATACCTGAATAAAAACTATAAGGAAAACGGCCCTTGGGAGTTGGATTTCAGGCATTTTCATTTCAATAACAATGTAGGTATTGTCAGATCTTTTAATGAATTATTGCAGGCCATCAATCAAGAAAAGAATAATTACCCGCTTTTTGATCTCATACTTAAATCCCTTTTCGTCAGGTTGATCACTGCTCAACAGGAGCATATACAGGTACACGAATTAGGGAAATACCAGCAACAGTTTCTAGATGTCAAAAATTATATCAAGGAACACTTGCATCTTGCAATCAGTACCGAACAACTGATGGATATTGCTAATTGCAGTAAAAGTACCTTGTTTCGGATTTTTGATGCTTATACAGGTAAAACACCTGGGCAATACATTATGCAGGAAAGATTGGCAAAGGCCTGCAATATGCTGCTGCAAGGAGAATTGTCTATTGCAGAAGTTGGATATAGGTCGGGATTCAATTCATCCAGTTATTTTGTTAAACAATTTAGGGCGATGTACCAGTGCACGCCAGGGGAATACGTTAAAAAATTCTGTTAACTGGAAAAATATAATTTTGATAATTTAATTCCAGAAGACTATATTCGTATAACCTAACTAATTGTTAATGAAAAATCTTCCATTATTGTTATGGATGATATTTGTTTTTCAGGTTACTGCCTATTCGCAGGATACCTTGAAAGTTCCAGGAGCCAATGACATTCGTATTGTTCAATATCTAGGAGAATATGTAGATTGTAGTGGAAGGGAAAGGGCGATACAGGTTGTTGAGAAATGGAAACAAGGCAAATTTCAGCCTATGCCAGCAGGTTCAGTTGTAAATCGTGGAATCACGGATTGTACCCACTGGTTTTCCATTAGCATTTCCAACCAGTCTAAATACCGGGAGAACTATTTGTGGAGTTTCTACAATGATGGTATTAAATTCAGCCTATTTGAGATGGCTGATTCCTCCAATTTCCTCATATCGAGAAGGGACCAATCCCATTTTATGAAATTAGCGGACCGAGAAGTGCCCTTAAGGTCGGTAAGTTTTGAAATACCACTGGAAGCAGGCGAGACCAAAAGTTTTTTGCTAAAAACAGAAGTGTTTGGACGGAAAACCCTGTATTTTCCCACCGATATCAGTACCAAAAGTGATATTTTAACCTATGAGTTAGGATTATCTTTTTTATTGGGAAGGTATTATGGCTTTTTCTTTTTTGCCATGCTTTTTAACTTATTCCTCTTCATCATTCTGAAGAAACGCTTCTATGGCATGATGTTAGGCTACATCAGTTGCCTTGTGGCTTTTAATACCGTGGAGTACCTACATGATGTCTACCTCATCCCTTCATATATTTATGAAGGCTGGGCTAGGATCCCAAAATTAAGCTTCCTGGCTTTGACCTTATATTTCAACGTACATGTGTTTATTGCTTTTGTTCAACAGGATAAGTTTTTGCCCAATTATAGCCATCGTTTGAAACTGCTAAATCGGGTAGCACTCATAGCAGTCTTTTTTTATTTATTGTTGAATTTGCTGCTGCCTCAACATTCCCAAATACTGGAATATTTCCAATACTTTTTTGTTGCGGTGCTGTTGATGCAAACTTTCGGACTGTTGATGAATATCTGGATCGCTATACGACAAAGAACTCCTTTTATCATGCATTACCTGTTGGGGAATACATTGCTTATTATATCCGTACTGCTGTACTTGTTCAGCTCCCTTAATTATATTCATATTCCTCAATTTATACGGCCTGGGAACATCATATTCGCATTTGCAGTAGAGGTTATCTATTTGATGATCGTATTTACGGTGAAGTATAAACAGGATTTTGAGTTTTTCAAGCGAAGTATTGAACAGAGTGAAGAGAAGAGAAGGCAGTTGGCCCATGAACTGATCATTACCCAGGAAAAGGAACGACTAAGGATCGCCCAAGATGTACACGATGGTATTGGGGGAACAATCCAAGGACTTCGTCTGCTTCTTTCGAAAGAAAACCTACAGCAATCAGGTAAAGTTCAAGAAATGCTAAAGGGGATAAATTTTGACTTTAAAAGACTGATACATCAGATTGCTCCTAGAAATCTGGAATTGAATGGCCTTTTTGAAACCATCCGATCAGATGTACAAGCTTTTGCCCATCAATTTGAAATCCATCTATCCTGTATAGGGAATGAATATCACATTCCCTGGGACATGAAGGTTCATGTGTTCAGAATCTATCAAGAATTGCTGACCAATGCGGTTAAGCATGCTAAAAATGCCAGCTTGTTTGAAGTTGATCTGGCCGTGGATGAATCGGAAGTCCGTTTGATGGTTCATGATAATGGTCGCTCCGAAGAAATTGATATGGGTTTGATAGGAAAGGGGATAGGGATGGGGATGTCGAATCTCCGATCCAGAGTTGATTATTATGATGGAAGTTTTGATTTTATTATTAACAAAGAGGGCTGTTCGGTAAATATCGTTTTGCCACTTAAAAAGAAAGGGATTCAGCATGATTAAATTGGTCAATATTGATAACCACCGGTTATTCTCTGATGGTCTTCACGCGCTTTTAGCGTCGGAGACTGATATGGTCCTTTTACAGCGCTATTCAGATGGAAATCATATCCGAGGGATGTTAAATCAACATGAACCTGATATCATTTTATTGGATATGTATTTGAACGAGCGGTCTGGGATCAGTATTGCCAAGGAAATCAAACAGATTCGACCTCAGGCTAAAATCATTATTTTATCCCTGGAGGTCAACCAAGCTTTTTTCGCGGAATTGAAAGCTATCGGCGTAGAGGGCTATATTTCCAAGGAATTGGATGCGGAGGATTTAATCAGTGTTATTCGTAAGGTATTTGAAGGGAAAAGCATCTATGGCGATGAAAAAACATTGCATAGTACCTCCGAATCCATCATGAAAAATGATTTTGGACTAACCGATCGGGAACTCGAAATTTATAAATTGATAAAAGAAGGAAAATCCAGTCAGGAGATTGCAGAGATCTTGCACCGTAGTGTCATGACGATTCGCACCCACCGAAAGAATATCCGTCAGAAATTAAAATCAAGGATCCGCAATCATGATGGCTTGTTCGATTGATCAAGGCAGGTTCTAAAAGGACTAAACAAAACCCAATAGTTAAATTTATGTTATTTTTTCTGATTAACATTTATGTTACAGAAAAGTGGCTGATTATTTTTTTACATTTAACGAAAATTTTAAAAAAAGGTTTTTGATGTCTACCAATTATGACAATAAATGCTTTACTATATGAGGCATTTATTAAAATTATTTTTAGTTTCCTGCATTTCTTTCCTTGCTTTTCAAGCGAATGCCCAGGAATTCGGGGAGTTGAATGGTACAGTGATCGATAGTGCCCGAAATGCGGTTGAAGGTGCCAAGGTTTTTCTGATATCCGGAAAAGATACACTTAAGACTTCCAGTAATAAGAAGGGTGAATTCAGCTTTAAAAAGGTGAAGATTGGAACAGCGGAATTGCAGGTTTCCAACATATCTTCCGAAATGGAAGTGCGCAGCGTCGAAATCTCTGATAAGCCAACCACTGTACGTATCGTGCTCAAAATTAAAACCATTCAACTGGAGGAATTGGTGATCAATAAAAAGCCCAATCCGATTACGATCAAAAAGGATACAGTAGAATACAATGCGGCGGCATTTGATGTCTTGGAAGGGGATGATCTCGCCGACCTCATCAAACAACTTCCTGGGCTGGTGGTGGATGAGAACAACAAGGTGGAATCCAATGGGAAGCCGGTCATGAAACTACGTGTGAACGGGGAAGATTTTTTTACCAATAACCTGGATGATTTTATCAAGAAATTGCCGGCTGAAATAGTTTCCAAGATCCAGATCATTGAGGATTATGGTGATGAAGCTAATTTCACGGGGGTGAAGACCGGAGAACCTGGTAAACTGATCAATATTGAAACGAAGCCGGGCATGAACAAGGGCAAGTTTGGAAATGCCAATGCCGAGACCGCAAGTAACGATAAGGCAGAGATCGGTGGAGATTTTAGTTTTTGGAAAGAAAAGCAACAAAATGGCGCTCGATTTAACGTGATGACGGAGAATAATGGTGCGGGTATCAATCAATCCTTTAATCTGTCTGTCAATCATCGGAATAAATTCAAGGAAAAAGGGAATTATAATTTTGGATATAATGGGCGTGGAAATCTTTCTGCATTTACCAATGAATCCTTTGTCGAAACCGTAAGTACCATAGGGACCTATTATAACAATTCGAATAGTGAAGGAGATAATGGGGGATCGAACCATAATCTTACTGCAGGATTAAATAATAGAACGGATAAATGGTTTATCAATTCAGACATCAATCTGGGTTTTGGTAAGATGACCAATTCCAATATTTCGGCAAACAATCAAACCGGAGCGATGAAACAGGGTTTTCGGAATGAAAACGAAAATACTTCCAGAACCCCGAATGTAGGGGTTAGCCTGATGTTGAACCGCAAATTGAAAGAAGGTAAAAAATATATCTCGGGTAATTTCCATTACAATCGTAGCAGTTCAGAATCCCTGCAATCCATTTTGAGCAATACCCTATATTACGATCAAACTTCTGGCGATCTTTTAAAGGACTCCTTATTGCATCGGAATATTACGAACGATAATAAATCGGAGTCGTTAAATTTCAGTACCGGATATAATTTTTCCATCGGAAAAAGTAAGAAGGATTCTTTATTGCGTAGATCGATCAGTTTGAACTATCGGTTTAACTTCTCCAAATCGACCAACAATTTGGCCACTTCGGTACTGGATACAGCCAGTAGGGATTTTTATTATGTAGATTCCTTAAGCTCCTACATGCGGAACCAGGTCATCGCGCAGACCATCGGAGTCAATTATAATTATTCAAAGCAAAAGACCAATTTCTCTGCAGGAATCAATTTCAATCCCTTGTTGCAGAAGAATTATTATGCGCAGTTGGATCAAGAAATTGAGAACTATTCCCTCAACTTTTCACCTGTACTGAATTTTAGCACTCAGGTAAAACCTGGAAAAACAATAGCTGTGAGCTATAATGGTAGAAACTCGGCACCCTCCCAATTCCAATTACAGCCAATTCCAAATACTCGGAACTTGCAGAATATCATCATCGGTAATCCTGATCTGAAACCATTTTTTTCGCATAATTTCAGTTCGAATTATAATTTCGTCAAACAGGAAACGGGAAAAAGCTTGATGGTATCTGCCAATTTCAGTACCATTCAGGATCAAGTGGTGGAGAATATCATCATCCTACCGGATACCCTGGGTAGTTTTAAAAGGGAAACGCGCTATATCAATGCCAATGGAAACTATAATCTGGGAGGTAATTATACTTTTACTCTGCCGATGAAGGATAAGAAGTGGCGCTTAACTTACGATGGTAGTATCGGCGTTTCCAATAGGATCCAATATATTGACAATGAAGGGTATTCCAATGAAGGATTGAATTATTCGCAGGCCCTTTCCATGAACATCAATTTGAAAACGGTAATCCTGACTACCCGATTAAATTATAATCAGGTGAACAACAATAATATTGTTGGACTTTCGAACATGATGGGTTTTGGAGGGGGAATGGATCCGGTGTTCAATATTGGACAGATGACGGCAAAGAACTTCTTCACGACCAAATCATTTGGTGCTTCCTGGAACGGTCGATTGAACCTTCCAAAGGTAAAGATCAATAGTAATGTTAATTACTCCTTTAGCCGGAATGAGAATCCATCCCTACAGGAATCCATCCGTAAGCTTCATAATCTCAACATGGCAGTAAATGGTCGGGTGGAATTCCTGAAGACCTATCAGGCGGAATTCAACACGAGTAAACGGATCAATACGGGCTATGCATTGGCGAATCAGAATCCTTTGTTGATCGGATTGGGCATCACCAAGATGTTCCTGAAGAACAAAAACCTGTTTTTATCAGCTCGGGTGAGTGATCTACTGAACCAAGGGAATATGTTGAATAGACAGGTGATGGGTAACTCCATTATCGATTCCAGAACGAATGTGATCACGCGGGTATTTTCCTTGAACCTTCGGTACGATCTTTCCAGATTTGGCGGACGAGGTGTACATATTCGGGTAGACCCTGATTTGTAATAGCTTGTTATTATTTCGGTATATTTGAATCCAACATTCACATTACTATGATTCCTGAAGACCTGATCAAACAGATAGCATTTATAAAAGAGATCGATAAACTGAAATATATCGAAAGACAGACGCGACTATTGAACAGCAATAGGAGGGAGAATGATGCGGAACATAGTTGGCATTTGGCGATGATGGCTATCGTATTGCAACAGCATGCCAATGAAGAAGTGGATGTCCTTAAAGTGGTTAAAATGGTTCTGATCCACGATATCGTGGAGATCGACGCTGGCGATACCTTTATCTACGACAGCCTAAAAAGCCATGATAATACGGAGGAGGAGCGTCTAGCGGCAAAACGGATATTTGGAATATTACCGAAGGAACAAGCAGAAGAATTTACAGCAATTTGGGAAGAATTTGAGCTTGGAGAAAGTATGGAGGCAAAATTTGCACGTACGATGGATAGATTGGAGCCCCTGCTCCAAAATTACTCCAATAATGGCGGTACCTGGAATATGCCTGGGGTTACTTACGAGAAGGTCTATGCAAAGAAAAGCGTCATGAAATATGGTTTCAGCAGCATTTGGGATTATGCTGAAGGACTGATTCAAGATGCGGTTGAAAAAGGGATCTTAAAGAAATCCTAAACAGGATTTCTTTAGCTCATTAATTTCTTATTTTTTTCACCAAAACGACAGCTAAGGTTAAAACAGCTATCAATAAGATTAAACCTACAAGAATAATTAATATTTCGTTTGTGCCAATGTAAGATAGATTCATAATTTTTGTCTTTAATATGGTATATCGAAGGTAATTAATCTTGAATATAATTCAAATAGCGAATGACTAATATTTTTTGGACAAAAAAAGAGGAAGACTAATCTTCCTCTATGATTTCTGCTACTCGGCCAATCTGGCCATCGGTTAATCTTACTTTAATTCCTCGGCTATGGTATGCGGCTGAGGTTAATATGTCTTTCACAATACCTTCTGTTAAATTTCCAGATCGCTGATCCTTCTTGAGAATGATGTTAACGACTATGCCTGGCTTGATATTGCTTCTGCTATTTGGATCGCTCATGATAATTTCTTTTTACAAAAATAACTCAATTTCCGAGATTATAAACGGTAAGTAAAAGCATTGATGTTCATACCAGCTCCAACTGAAGCAAATAAAATCACATCACCCTTGTTTAATTCATGTTTTTCCATCAATCCTTTGATGATCAAATCGTATAAAGTAGGGATAGTCGCCACACTGCTGTTCCCAAATTTATTGATCGTCATCGGCATAATGTGTTCTGGTGGAGTCATATCATACAGGCCATAGAAACGTTCAACGATTGCTTCATCCATTTTTTCATTGGCCTGATGGATCAGGATTTTCTTGATGTCGGTAATGGCAATGTTTCCTTTCTCCAAACATTGCTGCATGGCCAAAGGTACTTTGGTAAGTGCAAATTCATAGATCTTGCGACCTTTCATTTTAATATAACGCGTATCCTGTTCTGCCTCTTTATTGTACGAAGGGCCAAAGAATAGATAGCCCGCTTCGTTCAAGGCATAGGTAGCACTTGCATAGGATAACATCCCCTCATCAGCTGTAGTTCCTTCAACGACTACTGCACCAGCTCCATCTGCATAGATCATCGAATCACGATCGGAAGGGTCTATTAAACGGGATAAGGTTTCCGTACCGATTACCAAACATCTTTTTGCCATTCCGGAACGGATAAAGGCATTGGCTTGTAACATTCCTTCGATCCAACCTGGACAGCCGAACAATAAATCATAGGCCACACAATTAGGATTTTCAATACCTAATTTCTGCTTAACCCGACTGGCCAGGCTAGGTACTGTATCGGATTGGATAGTACCAGAAGGCACATCTCCATAATTATGGGCAACAATGATATAATCCAGGGTTTCCTTGTCCACTCCAGCGTCTTCGATCGCTTTTTCGGATGCAAAGAAGGCAAGATCTGAACTGACCAATTCTTTGGAGGCATATCTACGCTCTTCAATCCCGGTAATATCCTTGAATTTACGAATGATAGATTCTGGGTTTTTGATTGGCGAGCCTGCTTCATCTAAAAAGATATGGTTCTCGAAATCTGCATTTTTTATCTTGGTATCAGGTATAAAGCTACCGGATCCGACTATTTTGATGTTCATGTTCAGCAAAGGTAAATTTAATGTTAAAGCCTTTATTTATTCTAAATATATTACAATTTAGTCAATTGAAAGCATAAAAAACAAAATATTATTCTTTTTGTCGTGAACCGTTTGTTAAAATGGTCTACCAGTAGCTCTATTTTTACTATTTTTTGAATTGAAATTAGCTTTTGAATAATGCTTTTTTCAGTGCTTGAGCAGCTTGCTCAACCGAACATTTGACGGCTTCTATATGATTTAATGGATTTAATAAACCATAATCATGGATAAAACCGTTGTATGTTTGGATGGTTGTTGGAACGCCCGCTTCATCGAGTTTCCTTCCGTAATCCAAGCCTTCATCAAATAGGATGTCATTTTCAGCCAATTGAATCAATGCTGGTGGCAAATCTTTCAATTTTTCCAAATCTGCTTGGAAAGGTGATGCGTAGTATTCTTTTCTTTTAGCTACATCAGGCAAATAATTATCCCACATCCATTTCATCATGCCAACAGTTAAGAATCGGCCTTCTGCATATTTCTTCCAGGATTCCCGTTCGAAATTCGCATCAGTAACCGGCCACAACAACAATTGGAATTTTATTTCGGGACCTGATTTATCTTTTGCCATCAAACAGGTCACTGCCGACATATTTCCACCTACACTATTCCCAGCCACGGCGAGGTTCTTGCCATCGACACCAATTTCATCACCATGCGCTGAAACCCATTTGGTTGCGGCATAAATTTCATTGATGGCAGTAGGGTATTTCGCTTCCGGAGATCGGGTATAATCAACGAATACGGCTGCGGCACCACTTTGAACCACAAGATCCCTAACCAATCTTTTATGTGTTGGGTAATCTCCCAATATCCACCCTCCTCCATGAATAAAGATGAACACCGGTAATTTTTTATCCGTAGTACCTTCAGGTTTTACTATAATTGTTTTAACAGTTAGTCCGTCCTGTTCGATCGTTTTTTCTTCTTCTGTGATTCCGGAATAATCCACCTTTACGGATTTCTGGGCATCTTCCAATACTTTTCTGGCATCTTCTGGTGCCAATGTTTCCAGTGGTTTATCACCGCTATTGTTCAATCCATCTAGAAATTCGCGTATTTCTTTGAAAATGTTGGGGTCTTTTTCTGCTTTGATCGTATCAGCCATAATGATTGTTTTAAAGATTATTTTTCAATAGTTTCTTTATTAGTAACAATCTGTAGGGGTGATGGTTTTATTGGAGGATTGCAAGTACGAAGTTTTTCCAAAAGTCTGTTCTGGGAATAATCATCAGCAACAGGATCTCCGCTATCCAACATCCTAAAAATAGGAGGTAGGGGCTTTTTAAAATAGGTTTTTGATAATTTATTTTTTCAAAAATAAGTATTGAAAAGCTTACTAGAATAGGGAGTAGGCTAGCTGCGAGTAATCCAGATCCTGGATGGATCTGATTAAGTAATCTGGACATTCCAGGGTTTAGGATTACCAGGGAACAAGCAATAATAAAGGCAACATGCCATCGCTGATTTCTTGAATTCATCATAGCAATGGTAAAATAGACCCCTAAAGATAGGGCATCAATAAACCCGATAAAGGAGGTCATCAAGGCTTTTTGTATGGAATATTCAAATTCACGTTCTGTTTGTTGCAAAACCAATAATAGGATACTAATAATCAAAAGCGGGATGAGGACGTAGGCAGTTTTACCTAATGATCGATGCAATCTCCTTTTTCCTTTTGCTATCAGGATTGGCTGGATGATGAGTAGCACAAACCAACCTACAAATCCAATGAAATGGAGGTGGATCAGTAAGGGGAAATGTGAGAAATTGGGGAGGTGGCTAATATAAGAAGTATAAAAACCAGCTAGGGAAATTAATATAATCAGCATGAAGAAGCTGAAAATGAGCTTTATATTCCTGTCCATAAGATGTTGATTGGTTAATAATTGGACAATATGATAGTTATAAAAATAAATCATTTTAATTTTTAAAATGATTTTATAAGATAAATTTATGAAATACTAAATTATCTTAATCCTTTGGTAATAAATAATTTAAAATAAATGGTATTATTTGATTAAATTATCATAAATTTATTATAGACTAATTCAATCATATGTTAGCATTTATCGATTATTCCGCAAACCCATTGTTAACAGTAATTTATATAATCCTATTTATCCACGTTTATTTTGTAGTGCGTTACTGTGTGGGTAATATTATTATTTATCATGATCGCACTCCCGCGGAACGCTTCCTTGATTTTCTGAAGGTGGTTTTTATTCCTATCGTCGGATATATTTGGGTCTTGCGATCTCAAGCAAATGACTAACCAATATGATTGACCAAGAGATCAAGCACCTCGCAAAAGAACATGGCTTAGCCTTAATCGATCAGATCCATTTCAGTGAGATGGGTATTGATTTTAGGGTCGGAATGGCGAAGGATATCCAAGGAAAAGAATGGATATTAAGAATCCCTCGACGCCCTGAGATGCTAAAACAGATCCAGGAAGAAAAGAATATCCTAAGTTTTGTCCAACCCTTTTTAAAGGTAGAAATCCCTGATTGGGTCATCAGTACAGAAAGGTTGGTTGCCTATCCTGCTTTAAAGGGAAAGCCCGTTTTAACCTACGACGCCTCTTATGCAGTGAAATGGAACATGGACCAGCATAATCCGCATTTTGTTCCTTCATTAGCCCATACGCTCTACGACCTGCACCAGATCCCTGCAGAGGATGCTAAAAAGAATCACATAAAAATGATGGATGCCGGAGATCTCAGACCTGAAATTGATAGCCGCTTAACCCTGGTCAAATCAGAGCTTGGTATTTCGGAAGAATTGGAATCAAGATATAAAGCCTGGCTGCAACAGGATGCATTGTGGCCTGATTTCACAAGTTTCATCCATGGCGATTTATATGCAGGACATATTTTAACTAATCAAGCTGGAGAAATTACAGGTATTATCGATTGGACGACCGCTCAGTTTGGTGATCCATCCATTGACTTCAGTGGCCACTTAAATGTCTTTGGTGAAGAAAGCCTTAAGGAGTTGATCCAAACTTACGAAAGGTTGGGAGGGAAGACATGGGACAAACTATTTGAGCAAACGGTTGAAAGAGCAGCCGCATCCGCGCTTGCCAATGGATATTTTGCTATCCTGACACAGGATGATACCCACATCAAAGGAGCTAAATCCTTATTGGGTGTTTTATAATTTTTTAACGACCAAAACTTTCACAAAATAAAAAATGGCATCTAGAATTTTCTAGATGCCATTTCAATTCCATTCCAAAAAAGATTAAGGAACGCGAGTAACTTGTGGAACAATGACTTCGATCAAATAAGTTCCAGGTGCATACGTTCTAAAAGAAAAACGTGCATTACAAGAATAAGTATTGTATGGAAGGCCAAGGCTATCATCATACTTAACATATTGTGCTGGTATACGGTAATAGTAGTTAAAACCATTACCCAAAGAGTTCAATGGGAAAGGTACTACACCGAAAGCAAATTCCATACGATCGTCAAATAATTGAGTCGAGATCGCATAATCCTGCATGGTCTGCAAGAAACCTGGTGTATTACCACTATTTGGTCGTCTTGCAATCTCACCTTTGCTAGGATTGAAAGCATTTCCATTCTTATCCACAATCTTCACGATCACCTTGTCTCCAGTTTCTGAAGTACGGGTAACGCGGATGTGCTCTACTCCACTGGTAATTACCTTAGTTGTTCCTTCTGCACCCACTTTCATCGCTACAGTTGAACGTACTGCTGGTATTTCGAATAAAGGCGCTTCTACTAAGTCAAATGATCCGATGTCTTTATAAAATTTGGTACCAGTAGGATTACTTATTTCCAAATCAAATTTATACTTCCCTAAAGGAAGGTTGACAGTCGTATAATTTGCTTCGATCTGACCAGATACCGGGTTGATCACAATTGGATGGATCATGGTATCAATACGTTTTGCATTGATCTGCTCTAAGGTAGTGTCTTTTTTCGGATCATATAACGCTTTCCACACCTTATGGGCATATGTCTTCTCGAACAAAGGAGTCACATTTTCACCGGTCTCGCGGTTGTATACATTGACCAATTTAATGTTCAATGGTTTTGTAGATCCCTCTGGATTAATTGCAGTGGAAACGTAGGCTCTTCCCTGTTGAATGGTAGAAGGTTGAACCTCATATCTGATAATATTACTCAAGTTTCCATCAGGAATCTTTTTACAAGCTCCAGTTGCTAAAGTACCTAACAAGAGAGCAGCAATTATATATTTATTCTTCATGGCTATCTATAATAAAATAAGGTATGCGAATTGTTTAATACATGTAATGTACCGGTGGTTGTCTGTGCATTGGATGTTTGAACCAACGTACGAACGCCTACAGGGTATGCGATTTCCTTTACATCAAATCCTGGACTTAAGGTCTGGTATAAGTAGGTGTAATAGACCACTCTAGGAATGATAGATGAATTTGGATTATAGCCTAAATTCGGATCTCTCGTCTCCTCATAGGAAACTACCACTTCTTTATTCTTCTGATTCTTATAGATCTTACCTTCCATGGTTAAATTTACATTAGGAAGGCTTTCTTTTACAAAATACACATCCAATGAATCTGCAAATCTCGGCAATTCATATTTCATGATCGAATCCACTGTCCATTTTTTGAAAGGGTCGATCTTTTGGATAGCCAAAGTTCTGGAATTCACATAATTTTTAATGGCAAAATCAGTAGGAGCAAAGAAGGTAACACCTTGCTGGTTGATCTTATCTTTTATGCCTGCTTTATCGACCAACATTAATAAGGTATCGAAAAGCCCATACTTGTTGCTTTTTAAATAATCATAGGTCGACATTCTGATATTTGGATCATGTACATCGCCGCCTATACGGTAATCATCTTTCTTACATCCTTGGGATAGGATAAAAGTTCCAATGATTAAAACAAAATATAATATGTTATTGGTTTTCATAGTGCTATTGTTTAATCCACCAAGGATTTTGAGTTAATAATTCATTCTGAGGTAATAAAGCTCGCATGTTCAATGGCCAGAAATACCCTTGATTGGCAAGACGGTCTGCAGAATAAATGGCTGAGAATTCAGCGATTTTATTGAACATTTCCATACGGATCAAATCGAATTGGGTAGATCCTTCACCGATAAGTTCGCGTCTTCTCTCTTTAAAGATTTCAATCATAAGATCTGATCCAGCAGAAGTCAACTCACTGATGCCAGCGCGCTTACGGATAATGTTTAAATCAGCTAAAGCTACTTGAGGTTTACCGTTCTTTAATGCAGCCTCTGCATGCAAAAGACGTAGATCCGCTAAGCGTAATAATACCAAGTTATTACTGATGGCGTAGTAAGAACCTCCAGGTACTTTTGGTGGATATTCAACAAAATTATCGTATTTACGAAGGAAATAAGTTTGATCATTTGCACCTCTTGTAGCGATGGAATCAAATCGTGCACCACGTTCTGATGTGGTAAATACATCTTCCAACACATCCTGGTCAAAAGTCCATGCTGAGGCAACCGACTTTCCTGGAACTGCAGGGTCTGCTAAAAACGCATTGAAGAATCCTTGCGAATGCTCTTCACCACTGGTATTGTATAACATGCTCAATTCCCAGATAGACTCTTTCGAGTTTCCTGCCCAGATCTTGCGATAATCTGCCGTTGACTCTAGAGAATATCCTGCTGAAAGTACATCATTGGCATATTTTTCTGCATTTACATAATCATGTTTCCAAGCATATACGTGCGCCAATAGGGCTTGTGCTGCACCTTTGGAAGCTTTTGCTTTACTACCTGTAGTAGGCAAATTATCAATCCCAAATAACAGGTCATCTATACAGAATGCCATGGTTTCCTCCAATGGACTTCTAGCAATAGGAGGGATGTTCTGAGGATCTTTGTAAGATTCCTTGATCAAAAGGATATCTCCCCAAACACGTTGCATATAGAAATTGGTATAGGCACGGATGAAACGTGCTTCTGCAATCAATTGATTTTTCTCTGTTTCTCCATTTGGGAAATCGTCAGCAGGAAGCGCAGGTGTTTTTTCAATGATCAAATTACATTGATTAACAATTGCATAGAATCTTGTCCAATTCCAAAGGCTTCCTTCTAAATAAGGAGCATATCCAAATTTGAAATTTCCGCCTTTAGAAAGGTCCTTATAATTCCAGTAATCTCCCCCAGTAACAAAGTTACCTCCAGCTAGATCGCCGAAAATAAAAAAGGAACGATCTGCTCTTAAGGCATCCCTAAGCATGGAATAGGCTCCGGCATTGGCCTTCGGAATATTGTTGGCATCCGTCCAGAAAACCTCATCATAGGTGCTGTTCTCTGGTTCCAGATCGATATATTTCTTACAAGCGCTGAAATTCACGATGATGAATGCGCAGCAGATGTATGTTATTAATGATTTAATTTTCATGATGTTTCGGTGTTAAAAGTTAACTTCAAGACCAAGGGTATATTTCCTTGGCAATGGATAGGCACCACCAGAATATTCACCTTGAGGTGTGATTAATTCAGCATCTGGAACGTTTGCAGATTGAATGGTCAATACATTGTCCATCATACCGTAGAATCTAACGCGGTTCATGCCGATACCTAATTTTTTAGTCAGGTTAGCTGGCAACAAATAACCAACCGTAATGGTTTTGATTTTGAAGTAATCGCCTTGTTCGTTCCACATGGTACTGAAAGGTAAGAATTGGTAAAAATAATTACCCGGTTGGATGGATGGGAAATTCGCTTGGAAATTAGGATCTTTTGCTTTCTCCGGTGTCCAATAATCTAATCCTTCCAAATCAGGAAGACGAAGATTGGTGAAATTGTAAACATTTCCTGCAATGTTATTGAACTGATTTGCCTTTAAGGTATTGATGATATCACGTCCAAAGGTAAATGTACCCAAAATCCCTAAAGTGAAGTTTTTATAAGTGAATTCGTTGTATAGACCTCCCGTGAATTTAGGGTTTGGATCACCTGTTGGAACCAAGTCACCATCAGCAGCTCCTTTATCTTCATCACTCCATACATCCCAATCACCATTCACATCTAACCAGTTTGGATAACCCGGTAATACCGGATTGTAGGTTTTGAAGTAAGACAATTTACTACCCGTGATAGGGTTTACAGGAATATCTTCCAAACGGTTATATACTCCTTGGTAAATCATCTGTGCCCATTGGTAGATTGGACTTCCTACACGGAATAATAACTGTTGATTGTACCCGTAAGTCTCCGCATAGAAACTCTTATCATTATATGGAAGAGATCCGATTCTATTTTTATTATAGGTAAGGTTTAAATTTGTATTCCATTGGAAATCCTTACCAGAAGGCATATTTCTAGTTGAGATAGATAGATCAAATCCTTCGTTATAGATCGTCATAGGGACGTTATAGGATAGTCTAGTGTATCCCGTATAAAAAGGATAAGGGAAGGAAAGGATAGGATCCTTTGTAATCTTACGGTATGCATCGAATACGATGTTCAACCTGTTGTCCAACATGTTCAAATCAAAACCAATATTAGATTGTTCTGATTTGTTCCAAGTTAGGTTTGGTAGAGTTAATGGTTTATCAAAAGATGGGGTTGCAATATTTTCGCCATCATAAGTGGTTGTTGATAGATCCCAAACGTTGAAAGGTGCATAGAAATCGGCAGGTAATACCCCAGATCTACCCCAGCTACCTCTAAACTTCAAGAAGTTTACAAACTCCAGGTTTTTCATGAATGCTTCATCAGATGCAACCCAACCTAATGATAGGGAAGGGAAGTAACCCCATTTGGTATCTTTACCAAAACGGGAAGATGCATCAGCTCTCCATGAAGCATTGAAAAGATATTTTGCTTTATAATCGTAAGCGAATTGTCCCATATAGGAAACCAGTCCTGAATTTCTTCTGTTGCTTGAACCGTAAAGATCTTTTTGTGCAACACCTTGTACCACGTGGATATCATCTGTAGGTAGGTTATATCCAGTTAAGTTAAGGTTTTTGAAATCGTCATACTGAAAAGACTGAATACCGGTAAAGGTAATATTGTGGTCTTCAGCCAGTGTTTTGTTATAGTTGATGACATTCGCTAAGTTATAGGTAAATGCATCATTCTTGTTAGAAGCTGCGAAGTTCGTACCACCATTCAGCTCTCTTGGCTGAAATTGATCACGACGATCTAAATTTGCCTGAACCGAAGCTTCGAAGGAATATTGCAGACCTGGGATGATATCAACATAGGTTTTGGAGAACATGTTCAAAACATCTGTTTTGTTATCGTCCAATAACTTGTCATATTGTCCTAGGTAAAAATCATAATCTGCATCGGATAGTCCAACAAATGAAGAAGGCATACCAGCTTGGTTTACCGGAACGATCTCATTAATACCACGACCCAAACCTCTTTTTCTGCTCATTCTAGTGGTAGAGAACATCAGGTCACTACGAAGGAATGATGCTAGGTTAAAACCAAAATTACCTCTTAATGAATAACGTTTGAAACCCGTATTTCTAACAATACCATCCTCATTATAATAACCTAAGGATAGACGGTAATTTACGATATCAGTACCTCCAGATATACTTCCATCTACGTTGTCGATGTTACCGGAAGTATAAAAAAGATCTTGCCAATCCGTTGCATTGTTATAGCTTGTGTTCAAACTATCGGTCAAAGCTTGTGTAAATCCGCCTCCGTAATTACTTGGTGTGGAGTATTGGCTTAGGATATTCATCTTTTCCCAACGCTCTGTAGAACCTAATAAGGTTTTTTGCAATTCAGGTCTTTCTGTGATCCCTTTGTAATACGATAAACGGATTTGAGGTTTTCCTGATCTACCTGATTTGGTTTTGATAATGATGACGCCGTTTGCACCTCTAGAACCCCAAACCGCTGTTGCAGAAGCATCCTTTTGAACAACGATGCTCTCGATGTCATTGATGTTGATGCCTGCGATGTAGTTCGTTCCTGTAGCAGAAGATGTAGCCAAGTCATTTACGGACAAAGGCATACCATCGATAATGTACAATGGGGAACTCATGGTGTTCGCCAAATCCACTTCTGAATTCAGGTCAGGGGAGATGGTGGTGTTACCACGTACGGTGAAGGTGTTTCTGGCACCTGGCTCACCGGTGAAGTTCTGGATGTTCACACCGGAAACACGTCCCTGTAATAAACTTTCAAAACTTGGTGCCGCTAGGTTCTCGATCTGTTCTCCAGAGATTACCTGAACCGCACTGGTGGTCTTTTTCATGGACTGTCTTTGGTAACCAACGATGATTACTTCTTCCAAGTTCCCTTCATCCGCTTGGATGACCACATTTACTGGCCCCGTACCTTGGTAAGCTCTTTCCAGTCTCGTATATCCAATACCTGTAAAGACCAATGTTCCGGTAGAACTTTTGACGTTAAGGGTAAAGGATCCGTCCGCTGAAGTAGAGGTCGCGGCGCTTCCGGTCTTTTCTCTGACAGTGATACTCTCAACTGGTTGTCCGTCTTTGTTTTTGACGGTACCCGTTAAGGTGATGTCCTGTGCATAGAGAAAGGAAGCAAAGAATAGCATAAATGCTAGAGTTAATAGATTCCTGTTCATAATTAGCTGTTATTTTATCTGCAATTTTGCAATAAAAGCAGCGAATTAACAAACCCTTAACACTTACTAAATACCCCGATAATACAATATTTGGGTCTATTTTTAAATCGCAAACGTTTGCGCAGGTAAGACGCAAACGTTTGTGTAATTTTTTAAAAAAGTGTCGCCCTTTTTTTTACTTTGTTACAAAAGAACTCGTTTAATAACTATATATTTTAAGAATTGCCTTAGAATTGTAACAAAAGTTTACCTTTTGTGTGTCCTTCCAATATTTTTGAAAAAGCATCTTTTGCTTTATCAAATGGGAACACACTATCGATTTCCCATTGGAATTTCCCTGAAGCCAACCCATCCACTACAAATTGTAGGTTCTTAGGGTTTCTTTTTACCCAGATTGGAATCACTCTTTTCGAGGAAACTGGTTTCCCGGCAATCGTAGCAATTACCCCATCTGGTTTTACCGTAGCAAGGGAAGCTTGTGTTGCCTCTTCCGTACCGATCATATCCACTGCTGCATCGATAGCTTCCGGATGTGCTGCCTTAATCCTTTCGATCAAGCCATCACCATATTCCACTGCAATCGCACCTAAACTCTCCATGTATTCCAACTTTCTTTTGGAAGCCGTACCGATAACCGTTATTCCACGTTCCTTCGCCAATTGAACCGTAATGGAACCCACACCTCCTGAAGCACCATGGATCAACAAGGATTTGATATCTCCAATTTCATCCAATATGGTCATGGCGGTTTGGGAAACTCCTGCAACAGACCCTGCCACTTCCCAAGAGATGTTCTCAGGCTTACGGATAAGGTTTCCAATAGGTACATCAATCACGCTTGCGTGGGTGAAACCATCTCCTGAACCTAGTACAGCATCCCCGATCTTAAATCCTTGACTGTTTTCACCAATCGCCAAAATCTCTCCGGAAAATTCGGTTCCGAATGTTTGCGGCAAACTTGAATGTTTGAATTCTCCGGTCATCCGGCGGGCATCGATCGGATTGATACCCGCAGTTTTGGTTTTGATGCGGGCATAGCCATTTCTCAATTCTCCAAGATCAAAATCCTGAAAAGTTAATACATCAGCAGGACCGTATGCATTGGCCACTAAAAGGGTTGAAATTGTATTGTTGTTTTCCATGTCAATTTTATTTTTATAAGACAAAGATAAACAGAGAAAAGGGTTGGTTTACTATGACTTACTTAAAGGTAATCAGTGAATTCCAGGTAACTCTATTTCTTGCCATAGGAAAAGTTTTCTTTACTAATTGCTGCCTAAATTTGATTATACCATTAAGGGTAGAACTAATAAACACAGTAAATGGAAATCAACACAGCATATATCAACTTTGCCATCAAGGATGTTGAAAGAACAAAGAAATTTTGGCAGGCATTAGGGTTTAGTTTCAACGAGGAAATGACAGATGAAAGGGCTGTTACGGTGGTACTCAAAGAAAGCCAGCTTTATGCCATGTTCATTATCGAGGATTTTTTTAAAACCGAGAAACCTCTTCCAATGCCAGGAACCAGTCAGGTTGTAGTTGCATTGAGCTGTAATTCCCGCGAAGAGATTGATGAGGTTATTCGGTTAGCCCTGGAAAATGGCGCTTCCCAGCATGAAGAACCGCAGGATTATGGTTGGATGTACCAAAATTCCTTTTGGGATATCAATGGATTTGGTTGGAACCTGACCTATGTGGATTTCTCCAAGATGCCAGACAATACCGTAGTGGAATAATCCGCTGCCAATGGTAATTAATGAAATGCTAACAACATAAAATTTTAAGCTATGAAAACTCCAAAATCACACAAACTAGATATTATCATTCCCGCGTACAGGATGCATTCCCAAAATTTTCTCAATGTACTCGACGGTATCTCTGAAGAAGCTGCTTTACAGCGTATTGATAATAAAACCAATCATGTCGTATGGATGGCTGGAAATTATGTGAATACACGCTATGGTATGGGGCAAGTTCTGGGTTTGGATATGAAGGATCCTTTTGATGATCTTTTTTTCCAAGCGAAGGCCTTAGATCACACAATCACTTACCCAACCTTGGAGGAATTGATCGTTAATTTTAAAGAGGTATCGCCATTGGTTTATCAGCGCTTATTGGAAGTGACCGATCAGGAACTGGAACGGGATTTCCCTATAGGAATGGGTATCCCTTTTGTAAAAGAGGATGTACTGAACTTTGTGGGCATGTGTATTGGCCGTGCAGATTATCTTTGTGGGCAGATGGGCCTCATGCGAAAGCTTTTGGGCTTGCCAGGAATGAAGTATGACCTGATCCCGAATTTGGATTATTAAACTATAAATCCAGCGATTATTCCTCCGGGATGAAATTTTTTGGTGTTGTAAAGCTTATCATCCCTTCATCATCTTTTGGTAAATTAATAACGTGTTTATTGAAAATATTCTGGGAACTTAATGCTAAAGATAGATTTATATCCACTTTAACCTGACCCAAAGATTGGATTAGTTTTAATCCCTTGGAAATGTGTAGGCATTGAAATAGAAGTTCCAGGAAAGAGCAATTTCGGGGAGTTTTTAATTGCTCTTTGGCCATGCTTTCTGGCATTTGAATTTCTATTTGTTGGTCCTTATTCAAATTTATTGTTGGCTTGAAGCCTATATTATCCTCCAAGTGGGATGATGGATTGTATGGAAAACCAACTAATCTACTCATATCCACATTCGAGAAATTCGATAACTCATTTGGGGATTGATCAGAGCTCAAGCTAAATCTTGTTAATTTTTTTATTAAACGAGTATGGCAGGCAGCATCTTGAAATTCCTGTTTTGAAATTAGTCTTTTTCGTATAATAGCGGAAAGCTTACTCTTTAAACCTAAAATCTTAGCGGCTTTGATGGTTCCAGGTGCTGGTTTTCTACCCTTGGGTTTTGATTGAACAATTTGTAAACCATTCCATTCTCGGAAAACCAAATTGCCAACTAGACCGGAGATATTTCCATTTTTATTTATTGTTCCCATGCCATTTAAAATTTATTTTTCTTGCTATCATTTACAGGATGAAATTAATGGGAATTATAGCCAATTAAAAGGCTTTTATAATTAATTGTTTATGAGTTTTGTATTAAATAAGCATAAACAAAACCTATTTGGTTCAAGGTGGAAGTTGGATGGAGGTGGCATGTAGGTGGGTTCTAAGTGCCTTTTAGCACTTACATATCACTTACACCTCACTTGCAATGCGCTTGCATTAAGAAGACAATATATGTCTTGTCCTTTTATAGCTATACAGATTATTGGAAATAAAATAGATTCGTCACTCCTTAATGGCAATAAACCTTAGCCTCACATAATCAGCGTACCAGTTATCATCCCTAAGATTGGTAGGTCTTATTTTTTCCTGAACCTCGTCTAATATATTTTCAGCGGTTTCTGGATCTAAATTTTCTAAATAGGAAGTAGCAAACATCTTCAGCCAGTTTTTCACTCCGTCTTTATCGGCTAATAAAGTTTCTCGCTCAAATAGAACAGCATACACAACCTGGAACCCATTTTTCT
This sequence comes from Sphingobacterium sp. 1.A.4, assembly GCF_002734245.1. Lineage (NCBI taxonomy): Bacteria > Pseudomonadati > Bacteroidota > Sphingobacteriia > Sphingobacteriales > Sphingobacteriaceae > Sphingobacterium > Sphingobacterium sp. 1.A.4. The sequence continues at coordinate 4,823 of NZ_PEAZ01000107.1, read as the reverse complement.
CCAGTAAAGTTGCATATTCTGAAATAGAAGGGAAATACCAGATCTCTTTTTCAGCAATTTCTTGGTTTCCTGTTTCAGCCAATATATTTTTTAAGGCGAGTCTGATTTTCTCCACATTTCCTTTTCCGCCAAATTCGGCGACAAATCGGCCTCCTTTTTTCAAACTTTTATAAACGCTCTTTATTACAGCTTCTTTTTCCAGCATCCAGTGTAAGGCCGCATTAGAAAATACAGCATCGAGGGTTTCTTTGTAATCAATGTTTCGGGCATCCTCCACAGTGAACTTGATGGAGGGGTATTTTTCTTTCGCTTTCCTGATCATTTCTTCGGAAAAATCTGTTCCCATTACAGTGGCCCCTTCAAGTTGTATTCGGTTGGTGAGATCACCGGTTCCACAACCTAAATCGAGGATAAGTTCGTTTTTGAGCGGAGCTAGGAGTTTTATAACGTCTTCGCCATATTGGGAAACAAATCCATGTTTCTGATCGTATAAATTTGGGTTCCATTTCATAGAGTGAAAAAAATTCATTAATTCTAAATATATAAAATTATTATGGATTTATTTTGAAGGAAAAATCATGCTTCTATTATATCGGGAAAATAAATCTGAAATTTGATTAAACTTAAATCTTTATTGAAAGTCATTAATTATGTTAAGATTTTATTTTAAGTTTTAAATTAATTAATCAAATCCAATTTTATGAAATTAGCCCTTCGTGTATGCTTCTTTTTTGCATTCGTATTTTCGTTTACAGCACAAGTCAAAGCTGAACCTATTCTTCCAAACAGTTCAAAAATTTCTTTAACCGATTCCACCATTTCCGATAATTCAGAATTATTCTATCGAGTAGGGGAAAATCATCTTTTAGAGGTGGTTTATAAAGCCATATTCGGAGAGGAGATTGCAAATACCATCCTTTGGTTGAATGTATTCAGTGAGAACTCCTTAATGAATTTCAGTGATAGTGATTTTCTATTGTTAGAAAGCAATAAATCCGGAGGTTTTGAAATCTATGATGATTACAACAATTATATTTCTGTAGCGCCTGATCTCGATAATAATTATTCATTGGAAACCAATAGCGATAATTGGGTGAAATCCCGCAGTAATCGATTTAATAAATGGTATTTCAGCACCGGTAAGGGGAGAGAGTATACCATGACCATGAAATTTAGTTTTGCCGGAAAAAGGACGGTCAAAGACGAGAAGGGTTATGAAATTACGGTAAATGGAAAATTAAATGGAAGTTATGAATTAAGTGATAATGAAGGTAGAAAAATGGAGATTAAATTTGATCGTTCCGGTGTATTCAGAATGATTGAAGGGGGTAAGGAGATAAAAACATTGGTCGTTCAAAGTCAACAAAGTTTTCGGTTGAATGATGCAGGCGGAGAGAGTGTTTCTATCCGAGCACGAGGACGTTTTAACGATTTAATTTTGACTTTTCCCGATGGTCAGGAGGTTTTTGTGAAGAATAGATATAGGAAGCCATTAACAGTGGTAAAAGAGGAAGAGAAGAAATAAGAATTTATTAAATCTGATTTTCAATTAATTATCAAAATAGAGCCAATTCTCTTGCTAGATTGGCTCTTGCTTGTTCCTCGTATTTTTTCTGAAACCAAGCAGTTTTAAACACCTGTTCTTCAGCTAATAAATGCTTTAAAAATTTACTACGTCCGGAATTATAAATTGTGTCAGAAAACATGGCATATTCTTTCCGTATATTTTTAATATACTGTAGGTATATTTCCCATGGTTTCCCTAAAATGCTAAGATCCGCATCAATTAGGTAATTAAAATCAGATTCTTGGTGTAATTCGTGTTTTTTGGTTGATAAAATCAAATCTGCAATTTGATCAATTTGTTTATTATTTAGGTTTGTATTTACCAATCGCTCTCGTGCAAAATTGGCACTATCTACCTCATTACAGCTAGAGTGGGGGAGATAAATTACATCATGATAGTATACTGCAAACCACAATAAATCAATATTTATCAGCATTTCCTTTACAGATTCCAATTCCATCAGCATTGCTGTAATGTGATCCAGATTATGGTAGTATCTTCCTTTGGCCTGATATTGTTCCTTTAGTTCAATCCAATTCTCCTTTCCCAGGTTAGTATCCGTTCCGTATTTTGAATACAATCCGATAAAATGTAATTCTAAATTATTGATCATATTGGAGAGATTAAATGTCCTTTTATAGTACGATCTTTAAATTATTATTAACGTTTGTAGTGAATGTAATCGGTTAGAAGAGGGGTTAAACCATTTACCTTTAAATCGCTGGCTATTTGTGCTCTGTGGTAAGTTGTATGGTTGATGATGTGAAATAATATATCTCGCACACTGCGCTCAAACTGTTGACCTTGACTATTTGCGTAAAGAATTATTTGGTCTAACTCATAACCTTCGAGAATATCTTCGCTCGACCAGAAATTTGTTAACTCGATTTCAAGCAGGTGTTCCCTTGGTTGATTCTGCCAAACTGCATATAAGTTTTTTTTTCCAGCTATTCTACAATTCCAGATGTGATGTGCATTTAATATATGGCTCATTAAAGACATCGTTCTATCAGAGATATGTGAAGGGTTTTGATTTATAATATCAATTAATTGTCGGTTGTAATATGTGCCATATTCTAGGAGTTCTTTAAAGAAATCTTTCATATTTGATGCATTATACGAGATAAGGAGAAGGTCTAGATTATCCGAAAATCCTAGGATGAAAATTTAATTTTTAGATTTTCCCATTTTTTTAATTGCAATTTTTCTCAATTTAGGATCCTCTTCATTATTAGCGATATTCCCTAACTCCATTTGGTCTGTTATTTTTTCAATTGCAATTTTTCTCAATTTACGATTTTCTTCATTGCTAGCGATATTCCCTAACTCCATTTGGTCTGTTATTTTTTCAATTGCAATTTTTCTTAACTTAGGATCCTCTTCATTACTGGCAATATTCCCTAACTCCATTTGGTCTTTTATTTTTTTAATTGCAATTTTTCTCAATTTAGGATTTTCCTCATTACTAGCGATATTCCCTAACTCCATTTGGTCTGTTATTTTTTCAATTGCAATTTTTCTCAATTTAGGATCCTCTTCATTACTGGCGATATTCCCTAACTCTATTTGATCGGTTATTTTTTCAATTGCAATTTTTCTCAATTTAGGATCCTCTTCATTACTGGCGATAATACCTAACTCTATTTGATCGGTTATTTTTTCAATTGCAATTTTCCTCAATTTAGGATCCTCTTCATTACTGGCAATAATGCCTAACTCTATTTGATCGGTTATTTTTTCAATTGCAATTTTCCTCAATTTAGGATCCTTTTCATTACTGGCGATAATCCCTAATTCTATTTGGTCTGTTATAATTGAATTTTGTGCTTTTGTCGTTAAAAACAAGAACAGAAAAGAAGTTGAAAATATTAAATAAAGGATTTTTTTCATGTCTAAAGGATTATAATTGATAAAAATATACATGAGCATTATAATACTCAATAATTGGTTTAATGAAACTAATATACATATATTTTCGCTCAAAAATAGAAAGACCCCGCCATTTTATATTGACGGGGTTCTTGATTAAAAGACATTTATAATTACCGTTCTAAAATCGTTTAGAAAAGAATATGCTTCTGCTGTAGGACCATTCATTCGTTTAATACCTTAGCATATAGCAATTCCACATCCGCATAATGGTAAACGATATCGATTGTTTAAGTCTTCTATTGTAAAATTATTTTCGATTATTATCCAAGATTGGTAGCAAAATCAATATTGCTTACGTTAGTATTTTTAACTAACCATTATTTGTTATGAAAATTTTCACCTATTCTTTCCTTGTATTGTTGATTTTCCAACTCTTTTCCTGTTCTAAAAGTGATGAATTAAAGTCATCCTCCTATTGGGGTAAGCGCGCGCAGGAAAAAAAAAGAGAGATCAATTTGTTGAGCGAATCTGTTCCATGTCAGGATATTTCTACTTTTAAAGTAGTTTATAAACACAATTATTTTTTAATCCATCCCTCTATTCAGGCACAGTTCGATCGTTTATTGGCGGAGTATGATAACTATTTTAATAAAATGTTGGAAGCTGCTGCAAGGGAAGGAATTATATTTGACTTTTTATACCCGATTCCTCCAATCAAAGTAGTTTGTCGAGATGGTAAAGCTACTATGCTTTTTGTCCAAGATCTGACTATCCAAGAGGTGAATGAGGAGTTGCCTAAATTTAAAAAGAATATCATGGATTTCTATAAAGATGTAAACTGCACAGACCCATCTGAATGGGGTTCTATGATTTTGATTGTGAATTGTAATTATGAAGGTTTTGCTATTCATAAAACAATAAGGAATAAAGAATTTCAAGAATTACTTCTAAATTATTATCAACTAAACAATAGAAAGAACCAACTTGAGAATATTAAATGCGATGGAATGTCGAGTAATAAGCAAGCTACTATATCTTGTAAAGAAGGTAAGCCAATGGTGACTATGGATCAAGCTGAATCCTTGGGGGGGGAATACTAAAAATTTCTTAGTTTAGCATCTTTAAAACAGTTATCCCTTGCAAGAAGCCGAACGTAAATTACTATCCTTGTTGATGCCCGAAGGGCTTTTGGTATACTTTCAGATCATAGAAGTCGATCAGGTCGACAATCAGCTCCATATTTATTTAGATGAACTTAATATTGCTCCGACAGGCTATGAGAACAACAGGTTGGAGTCAAAGGGCTTCATGCCTTCCACCGAGATCTCGGACTTTCCCATTCGAGGCCAGAAAGTTACGCTACATATCCGTCGTCGTCGCTGGA